>DCEG01000054.1 GCA_002316835.1 Bacteroidales bacterium UBA1035
GAATGTCCTTGTATTACACTATTCTGTTTTCAAAGTACGCCAATTCCTTATTCCATCACGGGTGCAGCTTGTCCTGTTCCCGAATAAATTTCCTGTTTTACAGCCAGAATAAACGGAGAAACAGGCAAAAGGCTGAAAAGGAATACACAACGCAAAACATTGTGGAACCGTGGACAAACGCCCACGCCCTCGCCTTTTCCGGATGATTTCCGCAAAAGGCGGGAGCCTGAACGCTGGATCGACAGCCAAAATCAGGCTGTTTTTTGCTTCTCTATGTAATCCAGCAGATCATCTTTTTTGACTGCCCATTTGCGCTCCCCATTCTTAAACGCAGGAAATGTACCATCCTTGGCTGCCTTTTGCAGATTGTCATAGCTGCGTCCAAGAATGGTACAAGCAGTTTGCAAATTCATCACGACCGGAATCTGTTGCCAGTTTGTAAAAAAACGCATGATATCATTCCTTCCTTGAAAATTCTTATTTGTCCGTTCAGCTGGCAGGCAGTTAACCCGCCTGCCGAATTTCGTTTGTCAACTGTGATTTGAATTTCATACCCTGAAAAAAGTCGTTGATCCGCTGTTGCTCTTCCGGTGTTAATGTTTTTAAAAATGTAGTTAATTCATCAACAATTGGCTTTTCAGTAGTTTCTAAAATTGTTTTCATGATTTTCAACCTCCTGTTTGCTTCTTTTGTGATTTAAACACATAATACACCTTATAAATGTGATTGACAAGCACTTTTGATTATAAATTTGTGATTGACACACATTTTTTTTCGTGCTATCATTGTTGTTAAAAGGAGTGCTAAAAATGGAAATTTACGAGCGTATCAAAATATTGCGCAAAGATGAATTACATTTAACGCAAGAAGAATTTTCTTCAAAAATTAAAATTAGCCGGTCTAATCTCGGCAGTATTGAAGTTGGGCGAATCAGTGTTACTGATCGTGTTATTTCCGATATTTGTTTTGCTTTTAATGTTAATGAAGACTGGTTGAGAAATGGTACAGGAGAAATTTTTAAAAAGCCTGAATATTTTTCACTTGATGAATATGCAAAACAAAAGGGCATGTCACCGCTTGAATTGGAGGTTGTTAAAAATTTTATGGATTTTTCGCCTAAGGAGCGTTCAGAGATTTTAGACTTTTTAAAAAAGATGTTTCCAAAAGAAAACAACATGCTTAAAAAAAATAAAATAGACAAGAAAGTTGACGATTATCGTCGAGAGTTAGAACAGGAAAAAAGTACCCAAACGTCATCAGTTTTACCGAACACTGGCAAAAACGTCGTTTGAAAAACGACATTCTAAAAAAGCGATAAAAAATCCCGTTCAGTGCTAACAACACTGAACGGGAAACTTGGACTTGAAGGCAATTTTTTAGGGGGGTAATTTTATGCCAAAAAAACAGAACTCAAGGCGCAAAGACGGGCGTATCCCTGTACAGGTTTACCTTGGCCGTATTGACGGTAAGCGGCGATACAAAACAGTATATGGAAGAACACAAAAAGAGGCTGACGAAAAGGCTCTGCAAATTAAAATTGCCTTAAAGAAAGGCATTGACGTTATGGCTGAGCAAGACACATTTGGACAGTGGGCGGAAAAATGGCTTAAACTAAAATCCAGCAGTGTATCCGCTTCACAATATGGGACATATAAAAGTGCAATAGACCATTTAGACGTTTCACTTAAAAACGTTCCGCTGTCAAAAATCCGTGCTTGTGATATTCAGGAGGTAATATCCGACCTTGCAGAATATAATGGGAATTCCGGCCGTCCCGCTGCTCGCCGCACGCTACTACTGATACGGTCTGCTGCATCTCAAGTATTCGGTCTCGCGGTTGATAACCGCATAGTCGAATATAATCCGGCGGATGCCGTCAAAATTCCTGCAGGAGCGCCGCAGGGACACCGCAGAGCACTGACAGATAAGGAACAGCAGTGGATTATTGACACACCTCACAGGGCACAGCGTCCCGCCATGATCATGATGTATGCCGGGCTGCGGCGTGGGGAGTTAATCCCGCTTACATGGGGAGATATTGATCTGTGCAGCGGAACCATCTCCGTCAATAAATCAGTTGAAATGATTGGTGCTAAAGCGCATCTTAAAAATACGGCAAAAACACCGTGCAGTATCCGGGTAATTGATATTCCGCAGCGGCTTGTAAATTTTCTAAAAAGCCAAAAAGCGGCAGATGCTAAAGGCTCTGACCTTGTTTGTACAGCCGCGAACGGAAAAATGCTAACAAAAACATCATGGCGGACTATGTGGAACAGCTATCTTGCCGCCCTCAATGTAAAATATGGTGATTTCACGGATTATTGTAAAGCTACAAAAAAGAAATGGCCAACAAGCGTTTACAACCCCGGAAAGCTACCAATGATGATACCGCGATTCACAGCACACTGGCTCCGGCATACTTTTGCAACGTTGCTTTATATGGCAGGTGTGGACGTGCTGACAGCGAAAGAGCAGCTCGGCCATTCTGATATAAAAACCACGCTTGGCATTTACACTCATCTGGATAAAAAGTTCAAGCGCAAGAGCATGAATAAGCTGAACAAATATTTGAATGCAAGTCATTAAAGGCGGAAAATCCAGGACACAAGCGGGTTAGCGAGATTTTAATGTTTGCTTTGGGAGCAGGATGTCGCAGGTTCAAGTCCTGTCACCTCGACCAAGCGAAAACCCGCATGGGTACTGGATTTTCCAGGATTCCATGCGGAATTTTTTTGCCATAAATTCACGGAAAAACACGCAAAAATCCGCAAAAAAGCGAAAAGATGCAAGTCAAAAAACAGGGTTAAAACAGTAAAGTAAAAGATAGACCTCCGGAACAATCCGGAGGCCGTTGATATTTTTAATCGGCAAACAGGCTATCAAAAATTCCCCGCCAGCCTCAGCCGGCGGGGTAAATATCAGGTTTTTGGTTCCTCCCTGATTTTTTTCTAAATATTCAGGATCGCGTTGGCAAAGAAAACCTTCAATCAAAACTCAGAATGCTTCCCTTTTACAGCTAGAGGCACTTGCCATTGAAAGCTTAATGATATTCGATTAAAATTTCATGTTTTACCACGGTAAACTAATTTTTTCTATAAAATATTCTTTGACATTCGATACTCCGACACATGGATTTTTGAAATTTTATAAATATGGTTTGCTTAACGTATTTTTCCCTTTGAAATTCCAGAGATAAAAAGAAGCACCGCAATAAATCCGCAGGATAACGCACTGATCCATACCGAAATGTTGGTATTGTCAAGGTGAAAATATTGTTGACAAAACCGATTCAGGAGCAGGTTGTCTATAACTCCCACAAGGATAAAGCAAATCGCTACTAAAAAAATACGTCTGATTTTTGTATAAATAAAAAGCAATGCAAGGATCCACAAACTGACGATACAAATCAAAAGAATAGGAAATACAAAGGGGAAAATTACATTATGTGTTGGTACCAAAGAGTCCAGCAAAAACAAAAACGGTACTATAAGAATCGTCAGTGCTGTAAGTGATAAAACTAGCGCATGTTTTTTCCTCAATAAAAACGGTGCAAGAAAGAACCAGGCCATTACTTCACCGCCTACAACATAAAGTGACCAATCAAGTTTTTTAGAAATCACGCTATTGCATAAAATGCACACAAACACCGAAGTTAGAAACAAAACCGAAACAATGCTCAAAGCCTTGCTGTTTTCCTTAGCTAGTTTTTGTCCCTGAGATTTTCCCACATATTCTATTAAGTCGGTTACGATTGTGTCGCTTCTTTCCATGTTGGCGGTAGGGTCCTGGCATATTTTCTGCGTCTTGTCTATTCTTTCACCCTGCAATAGTTCACTAGCAGTTACTCCTAACAACTTTGCTAAATCTGGAATGATAGTTATATCTGGATACCCACTCCCCCGTTCCCATTTTGAAACGGCTTTATCTGTAACATTAAGCTTCTCCGCTAGTTGTTTTTGCGTCATATTTTTCTCTTTACGTAATTCCGAGATGAAATTACCGATTTTTACGTTGTCCATACTATGACCTCTCTAATATTATATTATTTTTCATTTATCGGATTTTTTTAGTATACCGCATAATACGCTATCAGGCAATCGAATTATAGTTTATCCGTATCTTTTACAGGTAAACGGAACGTAGAATCATAAGCAAGCACTCTAAGACATACTTTCCCTCGCAGATGGACATTCTTTTCATTGTGATAAAGCATCGTATTTCTCCCACAGGTAGATTTTAGCCCTAATTCTCTGGCAACAAAATATTGATTTTCCGCTCAAACTCCTGTTTCCGATCTTCGTTCATAATCCAAACTTCCTATTTTCATAATGATAATATTCTATATTGCCTTTCTCACCTTTCCCGCGTTTAAAGTAATATCAATAT
>DCEG01000001.1:0-5118 GCA_002316835.1 Bacteroidales bacterium UBA1035
GGGATAGAATCGTTTTCAATATAGCTGATGGGATAAATATCGGAATCGATGTATACGGAAATAAACTCCACGCTATCTTTGTTAACATCCTTATAGGTTTGCTTGAGGGATTGAATCGTTTCGCGGGAATCTATTCCTGTGGTTGAGATGAAAGACAACAGGAGGTATTTTCCCCGGTAATCGTACGATTGTATGGTATCGCCAGATTTATCTACCAGCCTGAAGTAGGGCATAGATGCTCCTTCTACGGAACGGTTGATTTTTTCGGAGTAGGCCTTCAGGTTCAACCCCATTTTCGATTTCAGGATGTCTCCCTGCATGTATTCCAATACGCGGCTGAGCCCTTTCGGATTTTCAGAGTTGGCAAAAAATTCGTTGATAAGAATCAGGCTCGACATTCTCGTGGGATTTTTTTTGACTTGCTCTTCAGCATTTAAAGCCAACTCCTGGTTGAAAGAGTTGATCTTGGCTATTTCGTCAGCATTAGCCAAAATCCTATTGTTCGATGTGGGGTTTGATTCTTCTTCTTTCAGGTTACGAAGCAAAAGTGTGCGTTGTTGAAGCAGTTCTTTATTTGATTCTTTAAACAACGTGAGGTCATTGTTTATTTCGTTTCCGTTTACTTTGATTAAATCGGACAGTTTTGCATCCCCTTTGATGGAAATGTTATCTGTCGGATCGGCAAAAACCATGACCGAAGAGCTTTGGTTATTGAAATACAACGAAAATACAGTAAGGGTATCTATGGTATTTTTATACGTAAATCTGCCGTGTTTATTGCTCATGATGGTATCGATGGCAAGGGTATCTCCGGCGAAATACGAAATAAGAACCTGAGGATTTTCCAGACTGGAGATATCACCTTTAAGCACAATCTCATTTTCGTTGTTTTTACAGGAAAACAACAATAACGTGCAGATAATGATTAATATGGACAACTTTACAAACTTCACTCGATTGATTTTTTTGTTTCTTCTAACTCAGTTTTACCTTTTCCTGATTTTCCAACTGTTTTTTTCAAAAAAATAGTAAAAAGTTGAAAGTTGACAAAGATAAGGATTAATTTTAATAATTCTATATATTTTCACATATTTTTAATACTTTTTATAAAATCACAGAAATGGTTTTGATTGCAGCAAAAAATCATTTTATTTAATTAGTTTTGTACTGTAATTGCAATTTCACGAACATGAATTTTTCTGTTGTCATCCCTGTTTATAACCGACCGGAAGAAGTTGACGAACTTTTAGACAGCTTAACCCGGCAATCCAGCAAAAACTTCGAGGTGATTATTGTTGAAGACGGATCTTCTGAGAAATGCGATGGTATTGTTAGGAAATATATATCGCTGCTGCCAGTCATTTATTTCGAAAAACCTAATTCCGGTCCTGGGCTGACCCGAAATGCAGGTGCTGAAAAAGCAAAGTACGACTACTTTATTTTTTTTGATTCAGATTGTATTATCCCCGAACACTACATGGAGTATGTCTCTTTTTACCTGGAAAGGAATTTTGTTGACGCCTACGGTGGCCCTGATAATGCATTGCCTTCATTTACAACGGTACAGAAAGCCATAAATTATTCAATGACCTCTTTTTTTACTACCGGAGGTATTCGGGGTGGGAAAAAATCGATGGATAGGTTTCATCCCCGTAGTTTCAACCTGGGGGTCTCCAAAAAAGCGTTCGAGGCACTTGGCGGATACGGTAAGATGCGTTTTGGCGAAGATATCGATTTCAGCCTACGGCTGCTTGAAAGAGGATTTGGAACGGCACTTATTCCCGAAGCATATGTTTATCATAAACGTCGGTCGACCTTCAAGCAGTTTTTCAAACAAGTGTACAATTCTGGAATAGCCCGGATCAATTTACATCTGGCACACCCGGGTTCATTGAAATTTGTGCACTTTCTCCCGTCGTTCTTCGTAATGGTAATGGTTCTTTCCCTGCTTTTATCTATTTTTTTCCCGATCGTCGTCCTTGTTCCAGTATTATACAGCTTGCTGGTACTGATCGACTCAACCGCAAGAAACAACTCGTTGAAAGTTGGGTTTTCGAGCATTGCAGCTGCCTGGACGCAACTTTTTGGATACGGTGCAGGATTTATGTCGGCATTATGGAAACGATTAATGCTAAAAAAAGGAGAATTTAACGCTTTTGAAAAAAAGTTTTATGAGTAATAATTCCGTTAATCTAAATCTTCTCTCCGTAGGCCAAATCGCCAGCATCGCCAATCCCCGGTACGATATAAGAGGATTCATTTAATTCCGGATCAATGGCCGCGACCCATATAGTGGTCTTATCTTCAGGAAAATGCTGGGTGCAATAATTCACAGCCTGCTGGCTGGCAATAATGGATGCAATATGAATTTTTCGGGGTGTTCCCTTCGTTAGTAAAGCTCTGTACGTCAGTTCCATGCTGCTTCCTGTGGCCAGCATTGGATCGGTAAGGATAAGCGTTTTTCCATCAATACTGGGCGAGGCAATATATTCTATATGAATATCAAACGATTGATGCCCTGTTTCCTTATACTTCCGGTAAGCCGATACAAAGGCGTTTCCGGCACAATCGAAATAGTTAAGTACGCCGTGATGATAAGGTAATCCTGCCCGAAGAATGGTGCCGATAACAATCTCTTCATCGGGAACAGAAACTTCTGCCACATCGAGTGGGGTAGTTACGGAAATTGTCTTGTAACTTAAGTCTTTACTGATTTCATAAGCCATTATTTCGCCAATCCTTTCTAAATTTCTACGGAATCTGAGCCTGTCGTTTTGGATGGTTATGTCTCTTATTTCACGGACAAAAGAATTCAGGAGTGAGTTGTTTTTCGAAAAATCAATTACATTCATTGTTGTAATAACAAATTGTTCATACTATCTTTTTTCGAGAAACAAAGGTAATATTTTTAGTTCCAACGATAAACATTTTCATTGTTTTTTTGTTTCATTTACTTGAGTGTTTTTTTGTACAGAAAAGAAATTTGGGTTTAAATAGCAATAATTAAAGAAATTTTTCTTTAATTGCTTTCTTATCTCAACTTAATTAATTATTTTTGTCGCCGTTTTAGGATATCATTGATGTTTTAGGATGTTATTCACAAGTTAAACGGTTTGAGCAGATAGAGATTTATTCACATAATTATATTCACAAACAATTATTATTAACATGGCAAATTTAGATTTAAGCAAGTATGGAATTGTAGGTAACTTTGAAATCCTTCACAATCCAACTTACGAAGAGTTATTTCAGGCGGAAATTGATCCGGCCAATGAAGGTTTTGAAAAAGGCGTGTTGACTTCAACCGGTGCAGTAGCAGTAGATACCGGAAAATTTACCGGCCGCTCGCCCAAAGATAAATTCATCGTAATGGACGACACTACCAGAGACACTCTTTGGTGGGACGGTACCATCAACCGTCCCACTACTCCTGAGGTGTTCGACCATTGCAAAAATCTCGTGACGACTCAGCTTTCAACAGCTAAGAAACTGTATGTTGTTGATACATTCTGCGGCACCAACGAAGATACCCGTATGAAAGTGCGTTTTGTGATGGAAGTAGCCTGGCAGGCACACTTTGTTACCAATATGTTTATCCGTCCTTCGCACTATGAACTGGCACACTACGGCGAGCCTGATTTCGTTTGTTTGAACGGTTCTAAAACCAGCAATCCAAACTGGAAGGAACAAGGCCTGAACTCAGAAGTATTTACTTTGTTCGACCTTACCCGCAAGATGCAGGTAATCGGCGGTACCTGGTATGGAGGTGAAATGAAAAAAGGTATTTTTGCCCTTATGAACTATTATTTGCCATTGAAAGGTATTGCTTCTATGCACTGCTCGGCTAACGTAGGTACAGAAGGAGACGTAGCCATTTTCTTCGGGCTTTCGGGAACGGGAAAAACGACTCTTTCAGCGGATCCGAAGCGTTATCTGATCGGTGACGACGAGCACGGCTGGGATGATCACGGAGTATTCAACTACGAAGGTGGTTGCTACGCCAAGGTTATTGATCTGGAGAAAGACAAAGAACCCGATATCTGGAGAGCTATTCGTCGCGATGCATTGCTGGAAAACGTAACTGTCCTTCCTGACGGAACTCCCGATTACTCCGCTGCCGCTTCAAAAACAGAGAACACACGTGTTTCTTATCCTATCTATCATATCAGTAAAATTGTTTCTCCATCGCGCGCAGGACATGCGAGTAAAATCATTTACCTGTCAGCTGACGCGTTTGGCGTATTGCCCCCGGTATCCATTTTGGATAAGAATTCAGCTCAATATCACTTCCTCTCCGGCTTTACTTCAAAGCTAGCTGGAACCGAACGTGGTATCACCGAGCCAGTTCCTTCGTTCTCTCCCGCATTTGGTGAAGCGTTCCTGACTCTGCATCCGACTATGTACGCAAAAACATTGATTGGAAAAGCACAAGAACACAATGCCAAAGTTTACCTGGTAAACACAGGCTGGAACGGAACAGGGAAACGCATCTCTTTGAAGAATACACGTGCCATCATTGACGCCATCATCGATGGTTCAATTGAAGAAGCTGAAACCATTCACATTCCTATTTTGAATCTGGTTGCTCCTACTGCATTGAACAATGTGGACACTGAAATTCTTGACCCGCGCAATACTTACACTGATGTTGCCGAGTGGGAAGCAAAAGCCAAATCGCTTGCGGCTAAATATATCAAGAACTTCGAGCAATATTGCGACAACGACGATGCGTTGGCGTTAGTTGCGTCAGGACCGCAATTGGACTAAGCTTTACCGGCTGAATAAAAAATCCCGCTTCCTTTCGTGAGAGCGGGATTTTTTTATTCAGTCCAAAGAAAGTCAATCGTCCAGTTTCATTATCTCCACTTTTCTAAAATCAATGGGATGCCCTTCGCTTTGAAGTGAGATGGTCCCTTTTCTCAGCATTTTATCGCCATCGTTCATCACGATGAGTTTGGCGTAGGTCGCATCTCTTTCGTCCAACTGAGGGCGGTTGTACTGCAAAACCGTATCACCGTTGATGATATGACTGATAATATTGTTTCCCCTGACTTCTACTTCGGCCGTTATCCAATCTTCACCATAAAAGTTTTCTGAGGAAGAGTTGATGCAATGATC
>DCEG01000001.1:5506-5924 GCA_002316835.1 Bacteroidales bacterium UBA1035
TCGCCAACGATACGGTATTCTACCCGGAGTTTATAATGCGAAAATTCATCGTTGTAAAACAGATGCCCGAAACGGTCGCGTAACGAGTCATACTGTTCGTAACGTACCTTTATCATGCCTTCTTCCACCCGAAATGTATTGCCGAAATTGTCGCCCGCTTCGTAACCTTTGATTTTTACCGTCCAACCGGTTAAATCGGTTCCGTTGAAGAGGGGAGTCCATTCGCCGGTTACATCGCTGCTTTTTTTCTGGTTGCAGGATACCAAGAGGAGTACCGCGGTCGCGGCACCCAAAAGTGACCATACTTGTTTCATACTATATTCTATTTTTTGTTGTAGTTCTTAAAATATTCGTTGGCAAATTTCATGAACTGTTCCCAGTCGAAAAGATTCATATTGTGGATGCCGTCTCGGTTATG
>DCEG01000024.1:0-2795 GCA_002316835.1 Bacteroidales bacterium UBA1035
AGCTTTGCGCGTGGAAATGCATAATATTCCGCATCGTTTCCAATTACTTTGCGCAACAGGTAAGAGACAATGTTGGTAGATCCCGATGAATATTCAAATACCGAGCCGGGGGTATACTCCAATGGTTTCGAACTGGCGAACTGCGCCATATCTCCTTCTTTGTGCAGCATGTTGTTCACATCGGAGCTGTTTCCGTAATCTTCGTTCCATTCCAGGCCACTGTTCATCTGCATCAGGTGATGGATGGTAATGTTGCGTCTTTCGTCACTCTGCCACTTTTCCATAACGGCAGGTGTATGTATATCCAGCTTCCCTTCTTTCACCAGAATACCTGTCAGAGCATTGGTAAAACTTTTAGCTATCGACCAACTCAAGAAACGGGTTTCAGCGCTAAATCCCTCTGCGTATTTTTCTGCGACCGGCTGCCCTTTGTAAACAACCATAACTGCAAATGTACCCTTGTAAGGGATGGTGTCGGCAAATGCCTGCTCCATGGCAAGGTTGAGCTGTTGTATATTAATTCCCGGAGGGATAGTGTCGAGAATCAGTTCACCCATGGGCCATGCAATGGTGTCGGAGTTTTCCGGCAGAACCGGCAAAACCGGATAAGGATGGGCCTGGATATCGCTCACCGAAAAATCGTTTACAAGAATGCTGCCATAGCTATTCACGAAAGTAGTACGCGAAGTATGCCAGAGGAATCGACTTTTTACTGTTTTGCTCCCTGTGTCGACGCTATTTTTCACAAATTGGATAAAAGAGAAATTCAGGTCGGTTGCCTCCATCGATTCCTGAGTACGGTTGGCCAGGAAGATACCCGACGACAGATTTTTAGCTGCATAACCGGTAATAATAGGCAGTAGTGGGTTTATGTAAAGAACACCACCTAGAAGAATAAACAGAATAAAGACTACAAGAATAATGCGTACTCTTTTCATGGAAGCCTGATTTTGAATTGATCAGCAAAGATAAACAAAAAAGCAGGATGTTTTTCTCACCCTGCCTCGTTTTGATCTTGTTCGAATATTACTCTTCAAAAATTAGGATTTTTTCAATCTCATCTCCCTGACGAATGTTGTCAATTACCTCTACACCTTCGTAAACTTTTCCAAAACAAGTGTGATTACGGTCAAGATGTGCTGTATTCTCACGACTGTGACAAATGAAAAACTGAGAACCTCCTGTATTACGACCTGCATGTGCCATTGATAATACACCCCGATCGTGGTATTGGTTATTACCGTCGAGTTCGCATTTGATTGTGTAGCCTGGTCCTCCGGCCCCCGTACCATCCGGACATCCGCCTTGTATCACAAAGTTTGGGATCACCCGATGAAATGTCAATCCGTCATAAAAACCCTTTTCAGCCAGTTTCACGAAGTTGGCAACGGTGTTTGGAGCATCCTCCTCATAAAATTTCACTTTCATAACCCCTTTTCCGGTGTGTATTTCCGCTGTAATCATATTTTCTACTTTTTAGTTTTTTAAATTATGAATCTGCAAAAATAGCTATTTTGGATGTGATTAAAAAAAGGAAATTATAATTCAGGTAGAAGAAATCGAATTTTGTGCCAAAGTAATTTAACCGACCTCACTCTTTACCGTAATTGTAAAATATCTCTGTTGTATTTCCTAAATCGGGTTTATCACGTAACATCAGCAAAAAGTTTTTGGTAAATTTATGCAAATCATACTTTTCAATTTCGTTCAGGTCAGCCCATACGTATGACTCCGATTCGTCATTTAACTGTACGTTCGTATGGTCGGCACGACACATGAAGTTGATAAAAATAAAATGTTTTTTTTCGTGAAACGTTATATGATTAATACTCTCGTTAATACCAATCATACGAATATCATGAACCGAAAGTCCCGTTTCTTCGAATACTTCCCGTTTTAGCGCTTCTTCCATAGTTTCGCCTAATTCGATATGGCCTCCCGGAATCACAAATTGGTTGCTCCATTTGTGCGATTTGCAAAGGAATACCCTATCATCAGAATTTAATATGGTTGCACCTACGGTGACTTCGGGATATGGGTTCATAATTGTAAAATGTTGTTTTAAATATTATCACTCATTTAACGAATTTCTCTTCACAAAATACGAATATTATTTGTCAACATCAAAAACGGGAAATATATCTTTCAACGAAAACAAAATGTTATCATCCGATAGCACCCTCTCCCTCTCTTACATTCTTCGCTGCCAACTTATCCATAATCATCGCAATTGCTCCATCTCCGGTTACGTTACAGGCTGTTCCAAAACTATCCACCGCAATATAAACCGTAATCATCAACCCGATCATCTGCTCGTTGAACCCTAGCATACTTTGAATTATTCCGATGGCAGCCATGATAGCTCCGCCGGGAACACCAGGTGCAGCAATCATCGTGATGCCTACCATAAAAATAAAGCCGATGAAAGTGGCAAAATCAACCGGCACACCGATGAAATACATAATCGCCAGTGAAAAACCTACTATCTTCATCACGCTTCCGGCTAAATGAATGGTTGCACAAAGGGGAATTACAAACGAAGCAATACTCGGATTTATCTTGTTATTGAGTGCGCATTGCAGTGTAACGGGAATAGTGGCCGCTGAAGAAGATGTTCCCAGAGCCGTCATATAAGCAGGGAGCATAGTTTTTAATGCTTTCATCGGATTGCGTCGTGAGATAGCTCCCGCTACAAAGTATTGGATAAGCAACAACATAATGTGTAGCACAAAAATTACCGAGATCACTTTCAAAAAGAGCATAATCACAGAATAAACCTGTCCGGTGATGGAGAT
>DCEG01000024.1:2966-11408 GCA_002316835.1 Bacteroidales bacterium UBA1035
TAAACCTGTCCGGTGATGGAGATGGAAAGAAACATCCCGAAAATATAGATAGGTAACAACGGAATAATTACGGATCCGATAATCATTGTAATGATATCCCTAAAATCGGAAAACGCTTTTTGCAGCGTGTCTCCTTTGATCAGTGAAAGCCCGATTCCAACACAAAACGACAAAATCAACGCCGACATCACATCCATAACGGGCAACATCCCGATACTGAAAAACGATTTCACGGCTCCTTCTTCAATATTTTGTACAGCTTCAGCATTAATTCCACTGGTTATAATATTTGGAAAAACTGCCTGACACGAAAAATAGGTGAAAAAGCCTGAAAAGAGCGTGGAAATATAGGCGATAACCGTTGTAATGAGTAATAGTTTTCCGGCTCCTTTTCCCAATTCACCAATAGCAGGTGCAACTAGTCCGATAATAATAAGCGGAATAATAAACGATAAAAAATTACCGAATAAATCGTTAAATGTGGCAAAGATCCGCGCAAACCACATCGGCACAAACTGGCCGAGGATTATTCCCAAAATAATAGCGATAACAACGCGCCCTAACAATGGTATTTTAGATAGTTTCATTTTTCGGATATTAATAGTGTAAAAGTACATTTTTTTCCCGATAAACCAATCTTCATCTCCACTGAAATGGACACTATGTACATCGTCTAAAAATAAATATGTATTTTTGCAGTATAATTGTTAAACATAATGTTGAATAAAGAACCCAATAACATAGTATACTCACCCACCGTAATCGATTTCGTTACCGTTGCCGTGGAATTTTGTGTATTTCTCGAAAAGGAAGAGACCATTACGTGTGAAAAGTGGATCGACAAGATGCTAAAACTGCTACCGTTAATGTACATTAAAGCGTCACTTTTGCCGAAAACAGTTGAGATAAACGACGAGCAGCCAGAAACATTTGTTAAGGAAGAAGATTACGTTCGTGTAGCGGCTTCCGTTTCATCGATTATGGGTGAAGAAGATGTCTATCTCGATGTTTTCGTGGAAGACATGAAATACAGTGAACGGCCAATTTCGGCGTTTGTATCGGAAAATATTGCCGATATATATCAGGATGTCCGTAATTTCGTTTCTGTTTATCAGTACGGTCTGACCGATCAGATGAATGATGCCCTTCTTGTATGCAAACAGAACTTTCAAACCTATTGGGGACAAAAACTGATAAATGTGTTGCGACCACTACATTCGATACTTTACAACGGTGATGAAAACAATAATTTATTGGAAACCGATTTAAACGAGGAGGATCTGTGGGACTGACCATTTCAAAAGAGCAAGTTGCAGAACTTCCGTTGGAGATTTTCGACGGAAAAATAATTGTTGTGGAGCACAAAAGTAAGGTAGAGAAGGCAGTTACTGATTTAATGAAGTATTCTAAATTAGGATTTGACACGGAAACCAAACCGGCTTTTAAACGCGGACAGGTTCATAAAGTGGCTTTGATGCAGCTTTCAACCATCGATGTATGCTATCTTTTCCGATTGAATAAAATCGGGTATCCCGATGAGCTGGACGAAATAATCTGCAATCCCAATATTAAGAAAATCGGTCTTTCGCTTCGTGATGATTTTGCTGCCATTCGTAAACGATCGGAGAAAAAACCACAAAACTTCATCGATTTGCAAACCTTTGTTGATGAATATGGAATAGACGACAATAGCCTGCAACGCATTTATGCTATCCTTTTCGGCAGGAAAATTTCAAAAAACCAACGACTCTCCAATTGGGAAGCCAATTACCTGACTGAACCACAAAAAAATTATGCAGCCATAGACGCGTGGGCTTGCCTGCGAATCTATAATCACCTGATTAACAATGGAATCGAATAAAAAAAATCATATCGTACTTCGTCCTAAAAAAGAGGAATCTCTACGCCGATTTCATCCGTGGGTATTTTCCGGGGCCATTGCTAAAAAACCGGAAAACTTGCTTGAAGGAGACATAATTAAAGTTTTTTCCTCCTCGGGCGAGTTTTTGGGTGTCGGACATTTTCAAATCGGAAGTATTTCTGTGCGCATTTTATCGTTTACGGATGAGCCGATAGATGAGGATTTCTACGTTCGACGAATTTCCGCAGCATACAATATGCGCAAAGAGATAGGACTCCTACGCTCCGACAACAATACTTACCGTCTCATTCACGGCGAAGGCGACTTCCTGCCCGGCTTGATTATCGACATCTATGGAAATACGGCTGTTGTTCAGGCACATTCGGTTGGCATGGATACTGACAAGAAAAAAATAGTTGCAGCATTACAAGCTGTTTTTGGCAAAGAAAAACTTGAGAATATCTACTACAAATCGGAGGGGACACTTCCATTCAAAGCCGATATTGCATCTACTGACGAATACTTGTTAGGCGGAAAAAACGTTGACGTCATAGCCATTGAGGATGGATTAAAATTCAATATCGACTGGCTTCGCGGACAAAAAACCGGATTTTTTGTTGATCAACGCGAAAATCGCAGCTTGCTCGAGAAGTACGCACATGACAAGGATGTGTTGAATATGTTTTGCTATACGGGTGGATTTTCGGTTTACGCACTTCGTGGCGAAGCGAAATCGGTACACTCAGTAGATAGTTCGTCAAAAGCAGTATCAATTACCGATGAGAATGTAAAACTCAATTTCGGAGACGAGCAATGTCACTCCTCCTTTTCAGAAGACGCTTTCAAGTTCTTAAGAGAATCTGAGAAAGACACGTATGACTTGATTATTCTTGACCCTCCGGCTTTTGCCAAACACCGCGGAGCTATAAACAATGCATTGCAAGGATACAAAAGGCTCAACTTAGCGGCGTTGGAAAAAATAAAACCCGGTGGAATTCTGTTCACATTCTCTTGCTCACAGGTCATCAGCAAAGAACAGTTTCGTCTAGCAGTCTTCAGCGCAGCCGCTATATCAGGCAGAAAAGTCCGGATATTACACCAGCTCACTCAACCTGCCGATCACCCAATAAATATTTATCACCCCGAAGGAGAATACCTGAAAGGATTGGTTTTACATGTTGAATAAAGTGTGAAAAAACACTTATTAATCATATAAAATCTCCTTTTTAGGTTAATAGTTACAAAATAAGGCCGATTTATAGTCGATATATTTGTCGGTTACCTGAAAACCCCTTATATTTGCATCGTGTTTTTCATGGTATTAGATTTAAGGTTAACAATGAAGATTGGTTGTCGTGAGACAACCTTTCCTTTTTTATAGACATCACCCCACCCTCTCGCCTCCTTTTCACAAATTATAATCATTCAGATTTCGAAGTTGAAATGTTAATCGCTATTTTTGTACAAGAATTTATACAGCGATGGATTTCAGGACAAGAGTAAACATTTCAAAACCAAATTTCGAGATAGGTCATTCTACTAAAATGATGCTGTCAGGTTCCTGTTTTTCAGAAAACATCGGTAACAAGTTGAGGAAAAGCAAATTTCGGGTAAAAGTAAACCCGTTCGGAATTGTATATAATCCGCTCTCCGTCGCAACAGTTATAAGACGATTGCTTTCCAATAAATATTTTGATGAAAGTGATCTTGTTTTTCACAACGATGTTTATCAAAGTTTTCTACATCATGGTTCATTCTCACATCCTAATAAGGATATCTGCCTGAGAAATATTTCTGAATCATTTGCAGATGCAACTGTTTTTATCCAAGAAACAGATATTTTTCTGATAACTTTTGGAACAGCATATGTTTACAGATTAAAATCGACCGGAGAAGTAGTGGCAAATTGCCATAAATTTCTGCCGGACACATTTACCAGAGAGAGATTAACCGTTGAAGAAATCGTGGAGGAATGGAGCGAAATCATTAGTTTGATATTAAAACATAACCCATCAGCAAAATTCATTTTTACAGTTTCTCCCATACGCCATTGGAAAGACGGCGCACACGAAAACCAAATCAGCAAATCCATACTTCATTTGGCAATCGAAAAATTGCATAACAAGTTTGAGAGCGCACTTGTCTATTTCCCTGCATACGAAATTTTACTGGACGAATTGCGCGATTATCGGTTTTTTGCCGAAGATATGATGCATCCATCACCGGTTGCTATCGATTATATTTGGCAACTCTTTTGCGAAACTTTCTTCTCAAAAAGGACTATTGACATAACCAGAGAATGGCAACAACTAAAACAGTCGCTAAACCATAGGCCGCTGAACGAAGGAATAAATAGCCATTATCAATTCCTGAAACAAACTTTGCAAAAGCTAATCGTTTTTCAAAATAATTATCCTCAAGTTGATTGCAACCAGGAAATTGAACTTTTAAAAGAAAAAACAAAAAGATGAATTATTCAATCTCAAAAATAGCATCCATACTCGGAGTTAAAAATCAGGTTTTCACAGATATCGAAATATCAGTTCTGCTTACTGACAGCCGCAAGTTGAGTAATCCGCAGGAAACGCTGTTTTTCGCCATTGAGACCAAACAAAATGATGCCCACAAATTCATCTCTGATTTGTATTATTCCGGAGTCAGAAATTTTGTAGTGACCAAACTTTTTCCGGAATGGAAATCTTTTGCAGGTGTTAATTTTTTACAAGTAACAAACACGCTTCAGGCTTTACAAAAACTAGCTGCTTATCATCGGAAACAATTCAATATTCCCGTTATCGGGATAACCGGAAGTAATGGAAAAACCGTTGTCAAAGAGTGGCTTTACCAACTTTTGGAAGAAGATTACAACATTGTCCGGTCGCCTCGAAGTTACAACTCTCAAATTGGTGTTCCCTTGTCAGTTTGGGAACTAAATAAGGACACCACGTTAGCCATATTCGAGGCTGGAATTTCACAACCCGACGAAATGGAATACCTTGAACCAATAATCCGTCCCACAATCGGGGTTCTCACCAAATTGGGAGAGGCACATCAGGAGAATTTCACATCACAACAGCAAAAGTGTACGGAGAAACTAGAACTTTTTGTCAACAGCGATATATTTGTATACGAGGAAGATAATAAAGTTATACATCAATCGGTAGACACGATGGTACTTTCACAAAAATCATTCTGTTGGTCAAGGAAATATCCTGACGCTCCGCTTTATATCCGAAGAATCGATAAAAATGAGAATAAAACCACTATTCACTACTCGTTCCTTAATTTCGAATACTCAGTTTCCATTCCCTTTATAGATGAAGCATCGGTTGAAAATGCAATCAGCTGCCTGGCAGTTATGCTATATTTAAATGTAAAACCTGAAAAGATATCCATCCGGATGATGAAGTTAGAGCCTGTAGCAATGCGTTTGGATGTACGTCAGGGGAAAAAAAACTGTACAATTATCAATGACTCGTATAACTCCGACATCAATTCCATTAAAATTGCACTGGATTTCCAACAACAACGAATGGTGGATCAATCGTTGAAAAAAACACTTATAATCTCTGATATTCTGCAAACAGGAATTATGCCTAAATCTCTTTTTAAACGGGTAGCAGAATTGGTACAGCAAAGCGGGATAGAGAAACTCATCGGGATTGGACACGATATTTTCGAGAATAGTAGTATTTTCTCTGTGCCAGAAAAGTATTTTTTCCGTTCCACAGAAGATTTTATCCGTTCTAATAAATGGAAAGAATTTGAAAATGAGCTAATTTTATTGAAAGGAGCCAGAAAATATCATTTCGAACAGATAAATGAGCTTTTGGAACAGCGTATTCACGAAACCATACTGGAAATAGATTTGGATGCTCTTGTTCATAATTTTAACTTTTATAAGTCGAAAATATCCTCGCACACAAAACTCGTCTGTATGGTGAAAGCCAATGGATACGGAGCCGGAGCGGTAGAAATTGCCAAAACATTGCAATATCACCGATGCGAGTATTTTGCGGTTGCAGTTGCCGAAGAAGGTATTGAATTGAGGAAAGAAGGTATCTCGGCGCCTATTATCGTTCTTAATCCGGAAGTCAATGGATTTGAAGAACTCTTCTCAGAGGATTTAGAGCCGGAAGTTTATAATTTTAGAATTCTGGATGCATTCATTCGTGAAGCTGAACGGCGCGGAATAACCAACTACCCCATTCACGTGAAAATCGATACGGGGATGCATCGGTTGGGATTTCTTCCGACACAACTTCCGGAATTGATGATTAGATTGAAGTCGCAAAAAGGGTTAAAAGTTAAATCTGTTTTTTCGCATCTTGCCGCTAGTGAAAGTTGGCTGTTCGATGATTTTACACAAAAGCAAATTGATATTTTAGATGCTGTACACAAAGAAATTGAGAAAGAGGCTGGTCATTCTGTTTGGAAACATATTCTTAATTCTGCCGGAATTGAACGATTTCCCAATTCACAATGGGATATGGTCCGGTTGGGAATCGGACTATATGGTGTAAGTGCCAGTGGATTGAATGGACTGAAAAACGTTTTCACATTAAAATCGACTATTTTACAAATAAAAAATATACAAAATCACGAAACCATAGGTTATGGTAGAAAGGAAGCTCTTAACCGTGATGCAAGAATCGCAACTATTCGCATAGGTTATGCCGACGGATTAGACAGAAAATTCGGGAACAGAAATGGCAAAGTACTTATAAATGGAAAGTTTGTACCCATCGTAGGAAATGTGTGTATGGATCTCTGTATGGTCGACGTAACTGATATCGATGCAAAAGAAGGTGACATAGTGATAGTGTTTGGAGAAAATTTATCGGTCATAGATCTTGCCGAAAGTATCGACACCATTCCTTACGAAATACTTACTTCTGTTTCACCGCGAGTAAAACGCGTATATGTGAAAGAATAAACAATCAACAATTATAAAATGGAACAATTAAACTTAACCACGCCGTCGCTTTTGTTTTCGGCTATCTCATTATTGATGCTTGCATACACTAACCGATTCCTATCATACGCACAATTAGTAAGAAACTTAAAAGAAAAGGTTATAGAAGATAAAGACTCAGTAGCTCTTAATCAAATCGCTAATTTACGAAAAAGGCTAAATCTTATCCAAAGTATGCAGGTTTACGGAATAATGAGTCTTTTACTCTGCGTGGTAAGCATGTTTTTTATTTATGTAAAAATGTACAATGCAGCGGGATACATATTTGGAGTTGCTTTGGTCTTGCTTATTATTTCTCTGGCAATTTGTGTTCGCGAAATAGTAATTTCGATGAAATCATTAAACTTACATTTAAACGATATGGAAGAACTTGAAAAGTAAATAAACATAAATTCATTCCAATAAAAAAAGCATCTCAATCGAGATGCTTTTTTATGCTATTATTTACTTACTGAACTTATTCAGCGAAGAAGATAGCTACGCGGTTCCAGTCGTTTTCTGCGTAAGGTTGTTCTGTATCACCTTTCCAGTCAACAGAGATGCGGCTGCTGTCAATTCCGTATTCGTTAATCAACGCGTCAGCAACAGCTTTAGCACGTTTTTCTGAAAGAGCTAAGTTGTAAGCAGGTGTTCCTGTTTGTCTGTCAGCATAAGCAACAATGTTAACTTTTGCATTTGGATTAGCTTTCAAGTATTCAGCAGTGTTATAAACGCTTACTTGTTGACCTTTGTCAATTTTGTAAGAATCGATGCGGAAGAATACTACGTTAGGAACGTAAACACTTTCGCTAACTGCAGGAGCAACTTCAGGACAATCAGGACAAGATTCCGGTCTTTTTCTGAGTTCTTCGTTTTCAGCGCGAAGTCTGTTGATTTGACTGTTAAGATCGTTGATCAGGTTGTAATCCATCAATTCAGCAGGAGTGAATTCTTGTTTTCCTCCAAGACCAAATTTGATACCAGCAGTTCCAGTTAACATGCTGTCATAATCGTAATCACCACCTGTAGGAGATCCATCAAAAGTTTCCTGCATTACTCTCCATCCCAATTCAAGGAAAAGAGCAACACTTCTTGACAATTGGAAATTGTTGATTAAACCAACATTATAAGTAAGTGATTGATTTTGATGTTTGAATAAATCACCATCAGGATTTACTTTTTTCCAATCTTCGTTCAGACCGTACATATAACCGATACCAAGATAAGGAGCAATATTCCATACTCTGTCAGGATTATAACCACCCAAAGCATTTGTCATGTTCCACATCAAATCAAGGTGACCTCCTAGCCAATTTTGCTCCGGACCAAAAGGAACGTTAGCAACGTGTTTGATATGACCTCCGTCAATAACTAAACGAGCTCCCCAAACCGGTGAGTTCCAACGACCAATTTCGATTTGACCCATCCATCCTAAACGATCACCAAAACTAGCGTCTGCGTCATTTTCAGCTTTGGTTAAATAAAGATTTGTTCCACCACCAAGACCTATGTACCAGTGGTCACTAGCTTTGTCCTTCAGGTACACTGTACCGTTAGAAACGTTTTGTACTTCTTGTGCACTCATGCTGAATGCAAAAAGAGCAGTAATTAAAAGTAAACTAAACTT
>DCEG01000024.1:11547-19098 GCA_002316835.1 Bacteroidales bacterium UBA1035
AATTTAAATTCTAATTAAAATTTGTTTTATTACAATAACTCGATAAATTAATGTCTATAGTTAATACTGTTAGGTATAATCTGCTTTTTATAACATTTATATTTTTAAAATGTTCGCAAAAGATTAAAAAACTTATAAAATTTGCTTTTCTTAAGCGAAATCAACGCAAAGATAAATCTAATTTCCAAAACTCAATCGCTTTTTTAAGAAAAAATGATGAAAAGGCGCTACTTTAGGGTATTTTTCCACATTTTTTTAACTTAAAAGCTTAAAATCACCCTAAATAGCTTTTTAACAGTTTACTTCTTGAGTCCTGACGGAGCCTTCTTATGGCTTTTTCTTTGATCTGGCGTACTCGCTCACGTGTAAGCTGAAATTTATCACCAATTTCCTCCAAAGTCATTTCCTGGCACCCAATTCCAAAGAACATTTTTATTATGTCGCTTTCGCGTTCTGTTAGGGTTGCAAGAGCACGATCAATTTCCTTTTGCAATGATTCATTAATCAATGTCCTATCGGCAATAGGTGCATCATCGTTCACAAGAACATCTAACAAGCTGTTATCCTCACCTTCAACAAAAGGTGCATCCATTGAGATATGCCTTCCCGAAACTTTCAATGAATCGGTAACTTTATCTACCGATATATCAAGTTCGATGGCCAGTTCTTCAGCTGAAGGACGACGTTCATTTTCCTGTTCAAACTTTTGGAATGCCTTGCTTATCTTATTCAGAGAACCTACCTGATTAAGTGGTAATCTGACGATCCTTGACTGCTCTGCCAATGCCTGCAGAATGGATTGGCGAATCCACCATACTGCATAACTGATAAACTTAAATCCACGCGTTTCATCAAATTTTTCAGCAGCTTTAATCAGCCCGAGATTTCCCTCATTTATCAAGTCAGGAAGACTAAGTCCTTGGTTTTGGTATTGTTTTGCTACCGATACAACAAACCGCAAATTAGCTCTTGTCAACTTCTCAAGGGCTTTTCTGTCACCCTTTTTGATTGCCTGAGCTAATTCCACTTCTTCTTCAACAGTAATCAGGTCTTCTCGACCTATTTCCTGAAGATACTTATCCAAAGAAGCACTTTCACGATTTGTAATCGATTTTGTTATTTTTAATTGTCTCATTTATTATATTTTATCCTTTCTACTCTAAATTGGGGTGCAAAGATACTGCTTTTTTCTCAATTTGTAAATTTTGAAATTTCTTTAATCGTATCTCTTTTTAATAGCGAAGGATTTGGATATATCCAAACCCTTTGCTATAGAAACACACTTCAGTATGTTTTTGTTACAGAAAAAACCGCCAATTAACTTTAATTAACTCAATTCTCTACTTAGCACCCTGAGATAGGTCAATAGCAATGTATTGTGTTCTTCCATTTGGATAAAAACCAGCAATTAAAATTACTTTGTCCTGACTGCTACTACTTACCGTTGAAACAATTTTGGAAATATCGCTTCCACTATTCACGGGCGTATTGTTGACACGCATAATAATAAATCCCTTATTTATTCCTTCTTTTCTGAACAAACCACTGTTATCAACACTGGCAACCTCAACGCCGCTGTTAATTCCAAGCTGTTGTTTTCTGTTATTAGGAATATCGTTGAAAGTGGCACCCAACAAACTCATACTATCCGAACTTCTTTGAATATCGGTATTTCCTGCATCGTTTTTCAATTCGACAGTGTAGGAGTGTTCTTTTCCATTTCTATCAACCGTAACTTTTACTTTATCTCCGGGACGATATCTGCTCAGCTGATCTTGCAATCCGGCAAAATTCCTGATCTGCACGTTATTTATTGATTTAATAACGTCTCCTTTTTCCAATCCTGCTGCTTTAGCGGCACTCCTGTCACCAAAATCTTCTACCATAACTCCCACTATTTGCGATAATTCAGTTGCTTTAGCAGGATCCTGACGTCTGATCATTTCAATGTTTGGCACCTGAATTCCCAAAACAGCCCTTTGTACAGTGCCATATTGTTTCAAATCTGCAGCTACTTTTCCGGCAATTGAAATGGGTACGGCAAAAGCCAGACCATTAAAATCACCCGATTGAGAGAAAATCGCTGTATTTATTCCAACCAATTCACCTCTTGTATTTACCAGAGCTCCACCACTATTTCCACGGTTAACAGCTGCATCAACCTGGATAAATGACTGAATTCCTAAGTTACCGCCTACAATATTTCCTCTGTTTTTTGCACTTACTATTCCGGCGGTTACGGTAGAAGTAAGATTAAACGGATTTCCAACAGCAAGCACCCACTCTCCTACTTGTAATGCATCGGAGTTCCCGAAAGTGAGATAAGGGAAATCGTCTCCTTCGATTTTGATTAAAGCAATATCAGTTTGCGGATCAGTTCCAACAACTTTAGCTGTCATTTCTCTGTTGTCGTTCAAAGAAACAGTCACTTCAGTTGCGCCTTCCACAACGTGGTTATTCGTGATTATGTACCCGTCTTTCGAGATAATCACACCCGAACCAAATCCGATCTGCTCACGTGGTTGTGTGTTTCTTTCACCAAAGCCGAAGAAAAAGTCAAACGGATTCATATATTGCTGCTGACTGATGGACTTAACCTTCACGTGAACAACTCCATTTACAGATTTGGATGCAGCTTCGGTAAAATCAGGATAACCTTGTTGAGTTGTTAAATTAGCTAGCCTTACATTTTTATCTTGATCAAAGGAGTCAGCGTATTGATTTTGCTCAATCGTTGCCGAAGAGTCTGTTATTCCCTTCGTATTATTTTTCGAAAAGGTATTGTACCCAAATAGAGTAATTACCGAACTAAGAATGGCAACAATAATAATCGCCATAATGTTTTTTACGCTTCCAGTATTCATATCACTTAAATTAGTTTGAATTTTAACATTTACACAAATGTAGAAACAAAAAGTGTACAAGAGTTTATTTTAAGCTTCCTTTTTTGACACTTTTAACTAAAAAAACAATCGATTAACCCGCTTTAACCGTGCAAAATACAATTTCAAAATTTTTAAATGTCAGTTTGGCAGAAAAGTTTCATCAAAGAATAAATCCAACTACCTTTTGGGCCTATTCCTTTTGTTGGCATATTTTCTGAATTTAAAGTTATTAAAGGGTTGAAAGATATCATAAAAAAGCAAATTTATATGGTACTTTCCGGCATCAAATAACCTACTGTTTTTGCCAACTACATACAACTGAACTATGAATCTTATAACCAAAAGAATTACACTTAAAGCAATTAAGAGATAATTTTTGTTGATCACACCGTAGGCAATTCCACCAATAACAGACAGATAAAATACATATTTCGAAAATGTTTCTATACCAAAAATAAAAGACGATACACCTCCATAAAATTGCTTGGTATAAAGATATTTGGATTTTAATGCACGCCATGTAAAAAAGTTGTTCACCACATCGCTTTGCGTTACACTTTCCGGCGAAACAACCACTCCAACTTTCTTCTTTTTTGCAATTTTGTTGATAAACAAGTCATCTTCGCCACCGTCAATATTCAATACCGATGAAAAACCTTTTTCTTCAAAAAATATATCCTTCTTATACGCAAGATTTCTGCCAATTCCCATAAAAGGTTTTCCTAAAACAGCTAGAGATATGTATTTCATTGCGTGAACCATATTATCATAAAGGATAAATTTTCGCATACCTACTTTCTTCTCAATTTGCAACTTGCAAAATCCCAACACGATATCTTGTCCTCTTGAAAACTCATTGGCAAACTCTTGAATCCATTTGTCGGAAGCTGGTACACAATATGCTTCTGTAAATAATACAACATCATTTTTTGCTGCTTTGATCCCAAGTGTCAGTGCAAGCTTTTTCTCGTTCACATCTTCTGCACCGGCAGGCACATAAGTGTGATAGAGATTGGAATATCTTTGATTAAGTGCTTTGAGCAACACATCGGTTTCGTCAGTCGATCCCATATTAACGACAATCACCTCAAAATCAGGATAATTTTGCACAAGTATCGATGGAAGATATTTTGCTAAATTTTCAGACTCGTTTTTCGATGCAATAATTACAGAAACTGATGGTAAATTATCAGAAACCAACTGGTTTTTGTCTCTTTTATGTTCATAAACGAATGGTTTCCTATAGATCACCAAATAGTAAATCAGTTGAATAATAAAAAACAACAAAATCACTCCCGAAATAATCCAAAAAGGAATCGAAAAATCAAAAACCAAATATCGCGATAAATCCATAATTACAATGAGTCTGAAAAAAATGATTTGGGCAATTCACGGCAATTATACATTGAAGCCATTGTCTCGCCATAAGCTCCGGCAGAGCGTATTGCTATAAAATCGCCTCGTTGCGATTGATTCAGCAACACGTTTTCTCCAAAAACGTCGCTCGACTCACAAATGGGCCCAACCACATCGTAAGTATCATATTCTTTGTCGGAACTGATATTTTCGATATGGTGATAAGCCTGATAGAGCGCCGGGCGCACCAATTCGGTCATTCCGGCATCGACGATCAGGAATTTTTTAGTGGTTCCTTCTTTGATGTACGTTGTTCGGGCGATCAATGAACCGCATGATGCAACAAATGACCGTCCCAACTCAAAATGAAGCGTTTGATTTTCTTTCAGTTTCAAGTATTTGGTGAACAACCTGAAATAAGACTCAAAATCGGCAACGGGACAATGATTGGGATGGTGATAATTGATGCCCAATCCACCGCCAACATTGATGATCTCGAACGAGACACCTTGCTCTAAGAACCAATCTTGCAACTGCAGGGCTTTTACGCAAAGATTTTCAAACGACGACAAATCAGTGATCTGCGAACCGATATGGAAATGCATTCCTATCAGCCTCAAATGGTTACTTTTTCCGATTATCTCAATTGCTTTCGACAAATCGGGTTCGTTGAGCCCGAATTTATTCTCTTCTAAACCGGTAGTGATATATTTGTGCGTATGAGCATCAACATTTGGATTAATTCTTAATGCAATCTGAGCAGTCTTTCCTTTTTCAGCTGCCAGACGTTCAATGGCATCCATTTCGGGCAACGACTCCACATTAAAACAAAAAATATCGTTATCTAACCCGATTTGAATTTCTTTATCGGTTTTTCCTACTCCGGCAAATGCTATTTTCGATGCAGGAAAGCCACAATCCAAAGCCCTTAGAATCTCGTTACCACTCACACAGTCTGCACCAAAACCATATGATGCGATTTCACGTAAAATACGTAGATTTGCATTGGCTTTCAATGCATAATGAATGAAATACTTCTTGCTCTCTGTTTCTTTCTTTACTGTTTCCAACGTTTGGCGCAGTAAATCTACGTCGTAATAATAAAACGGCGTTTCTAAGGATTGAAACTTTTCGACGGGAAATTGACCTTTAATCATCGATTTGAAATTTAATATCTTATGAGTCTTTTGAAGAAGGACAACCTATAACATTAGACACTGACCGGCAAAAATACATTTTTTTGACGAGAGTTCGGGAATTTACAGGGTATTAATTCAGTAATTTTCGATAAACCCAAGTGCTTTATCGATTTTTTCATTCATTGGCAGTGAAGCGTCGAGCCAGTGAATGGTAAATCCGCGTTTTTTCATACCGCGAAACCATGTCATTTGTCGCTTGGCAAACTGATGAATGGCAATTTCCAGTTGCGAGAACATTTCATCGTAGGTTAATTCTCCTATAACGTGAAGCGTTACAAACTTATATTCCAGTCCGTAATAAATGAGGTCTTCAGGGGAAATGTTTTTATCGAGCAGCATTTTCACCTCGTCTATCATTCCTTCGTCCAACCTTTTTTTGAGGCGGGATGATATTTTCTGGCGTCTGGATTCCCGATCAATGTCGATACCAATGATTACACTTTCAATCGGTGGATAATCAAGCTTTGAAGCAGAATGTTTACTTTGAAAATCGGCAATTTCAATGGCACGTATAGCTCGTTTTTTAGTGTCTGTATCGGTTGTATTGTGTAGTGTTTTGTATAAAGATAGAACTTGTGCAAGCTCCTCTAGAGATTTAGGTTCCAAGCTTTTTCTTAATTCAGGATTTTCAGGAACATCAGGCAAGTGATAACCTTTCAAAACGGATTCAATATAAAGGCCGGTTCCACCGCAGAGAATCGGCGTTTTATCACGCGATAAAATTTCTTTATAAACCTTGTGGAAATCGTGCTGATAATTAAAAAGCGTATATTTATCACCTGCTTCCCGAATATCGATTAAGTGATACGGAATGTGCTTGTTACCGACAGTATAGTCAATCAAATCTTTTCCGGTTCCAATATCCATTCCCCGATAAATCTGCCGCGAATCGGCACTGATGATTTCTCCGTCAAGACGCGAAGCAAGATGAGCAGCAAAAGTAGTTTTTCCGCTGGCAGTTGGTCCTAATATCGTTATCAATTTCTCCATTTTTTCACTCGCTCACCAAGTCGCCAAGTCTCCCCGTCGCAAATTACCAGCTTCCCCCAGCGCCGCCGCCGCCAAAACTGCCGCCACCGCCGCCACCAAAACCGCCAAATCCACCACCTCCGCCGAAGCCTCCACCCCAGCCGCTGCCACCCCAATCTGAACCTCTACCTCTTGAAACAGGTGGGAAAAATATAGGGCCGCCACCGGTTCTGTGATGTCCGTCACCATCGATATGCTGGTCTCCACCACGAGAAAAGATAGAAAATATGATAAAAATAATGACAATGAGCAGAATTATTCCCCAAAGAGAAATGCCTTCAGATGATTCCTCAGCATCAGGATCAAATTCACCCGATAATCGCGCAATCACAACATCGATAGCGGAATTTACCCCGCCAAAGTAATCATTTTCCTGAAAATAGGGAATCATCCTGTCGCGAACTATTCTACCCGCGAAAGCATCGTTAATGGAGCCTTCCAAACCGTATCCGGTAGCAATAAAAGCTTGTCCTCTGTTATTCCCGGTTTTAGGTTTTATGAGTATAAGTAATCCGTTGTTTTTTCCTTTTTGTCCGACTCCCCATTTTTCTCCCATTGCGAAAGCATAATCCGATGCGGGATACCCGCCCAGATCATTCACGGTTACCACATAAATCTGTGTGGATGTGGAATCGTTATAAGCAAGCAATCGCTGTTCCAGTGCCTGATTTTCTGCCGGAGAAAATATGTTGGCAAAGTCATTTACCAAGCGATAAGGGTACATTGGGTCAGGCACATCCTGAGCCGAAATTCCCAAAGAAAATAAAAGGAATAGTATAATTATGGCAAACTTATTCTTCATCAAATATAACATCGTCGCTCAACTCGTTCACATCGTCCTCCAGAATCGGATAACGCGCTTTAATCAACTCACCCACTTTTCCAATTCCCCGACAAATTCCGTCGCAAATCCTTTCATCTTTAAAATAAGAAAGCATATCTTCCAAAACCGAATCCCAAAAGCCCTCTTTGGCTGCTTCGTCAATACCCGAATCACCAATTATTGCAACTTTGTGATCATCGGGCGCTACGTAAATCAGCACCGAATTTCGCAAAGCGGTAGTATCCATTTTCAACTGCTT
>DCEG01000011.1 GCA_002316835.1 Bacteroidales bacterium UBA1035
AGTGGCGTTTGATGATTGTTTGGAATAAATTTTTATATTTGTCGAATTAAAGAAAAAAGTTAAAATCATTAAATTAATCTACGTCATGAGTAATCAATTAACAAGAAGAAAATTTATTAAAACCGCTGCAGTCGGCGTGGTTGGAGTGACAGTGCTTCCCCAGTTTTTGGCATCTTGTAACCAGAACAAAAAATCGGGAGCTGAAAAAGCTAATGATGGTATCATCCGTTTGGGATTCATTGGATTGGGTCAGCAAGGGATTGGCCTGCTAGGTGCGTTTCTATCCATTGAAGGGGTGGAAGTAGTAGCGGGAAGTGATGTGTACGGTATCAAAAGAGAACGTTTTTTAAAACGCGTAAATGATCACTATGCATCTCAGCAAAAGGCAGTGGCTTTGGAGGTTTATGAAGATTATAAAGACCTTTTGGCACGTGAAGACATTGATAGTGTTGTGATTGCTACTCCAGACCATTGGCATGCTTTTATAGCTATTGATGCATGCAACGCAAAGAAAAATATTTACCTTGAAAAACCACTTACTTTTACAATTAAAGAAGGACAGGAATTAGTGAAAGCTGTGCGTGCAAACAATGTTATTTTAGGTGTAGGTAGCCAACAGCGCTCAGATCCAAACTTCCAGCATGCAGTGAAAATGGTTCAGGAGGGAAAAATTGGAAAAGTTGACAGAGTAAACGCTTTCGTTGGGCCGGGACCACATCCGTATGACCTTCCGGAAGAACCCGTTCCTGCTGACTTAAACTGGCAGAAGTGGTTAGGTCCGTTGGAATATTTCCATTACAATTCACGCTTGAATCCTCCTATCTCTCTTGATCCTGAACAAAATGAAAGCTATTGGGCTGAATGGCGTTACAATAAAGGACTGGGTGGAGGCTTCACCACAGATTGGGGTGCACATAATTTTGATATCGCACAATGGGGTATTGGAATGGATAAAAGTGGACCAATAGAAATTATTCCTGCCGGTTATCAAGACACAAAATTCCTCACTTTCAAATATGATAATGGAGTAGTTGTAACCAATGAGCCTTTTGATGAAAAGAAAACTCTTGGCATCAAATTTTGGGGCGATAAAGGCTGGATTGAAGTTTCAAGACAGTTCTACCATGCATCTGATGAAAGTCTGATGCCTCCTAAGGGTGAAGAACAGGAAGGAAGATATGAAACAAGGGTTCCGCATAATCAGAACTTTATTGATGCAGTAAAATCGAAAACAGAGCCGATTGTTCCTGTTGAAATAGGTCATAGTACTTGTACTACATGTAATCTTGGCAATATTGCGATTGAATTGAAACGACCGCTTAAATGGAATCCGGCAACTCAAACATTTGTTGATGATCCGGAAGCGACAAAATACTTGACGAAAACTTACAGCGAAGGTTTTTCAATGTAGATAATGAAAAAGCTGCCGAGAGGCAGCTTTTTTTGATTTTATTACTTTTCTTGTGGTTTAAGAGTTATTCCTAGCTCATCCAATTGTTCCTGCTCAATTCGTGAAGGAGCATCGATCATTACATCGCGTCCCGAATTGTTTTTTGGGAAAGCAATGCAGTCGCGAATACTGTCGAGTCCTGCAAATAATGACACTAATCTATCCAGGCCAAAGGCTATACCTCCGTGCGGAGGTGCACCGTACTTAAAGGCGTTCATCAGAAAGCCAAATTGTTCTTGTGCGCGTTCTTCTGTAAACCCGAGTACAGAAAACATTTTCTTTTGCAGGGCGCTATCGTGGATACGAATAGAGCCACCGCCAACTTCTACTCCATTAATTACGAGGTCGTAGGCATTTGCTCTCACGGCTCCCGGATCTGAGTCGAGTAATGAAATATCTTCCGGTTTAGGCGATGTGAATGGATGATGTTTGGCAAAAAAACGGTTGAGTTCTTCGTCTTTCTCCAGTAATGGAAAATCTACCACCCAGAGGCACTTGTAATCATTTTTATCACGTAATCCCAAGCGAGTACCTAATTCGAGACGAAGTTCTGAAAGTTGTTTTTGAGTTTTTTCGGTTTCGCCGCTCAACACAAGAAGCAAATCACCCGGTTTAGCATTGCATCGTTCTGCCCATGATTTTAAATCGGTTTCGGAGAAGAATTTGTCTACTGACGATTTTAACGTTCCGTCTTCGTTATAACGAACATAAATTAATCCTTTAGCGCCAATTTGCGGACGTTTTACAAAATCGGTCAGTTCGTCTAATTGTTTACGGGTGTAAACAGCGCAGCCTTTTGCACAGATGGCGCCAACGTATTCTGATGAATCGAAGACCCCAAAGTCACGTCCGGTTGTCAAGTCTTTTATTTCTACAAACTTCATTTCAAAGCGGATGTCCGGCTTATCCGATCCATATTGCCGCATAGCGTCGGCATAACTCATTCGGGGAAAATCGGGTAAATCAATTCCTTTTTGTGTACGGAAAAGATGTTTTGTAAGTCCTTCAAACATATTCAGTACATCTTCCTGCTCAATAAAAGACATTTCACAATCGATCTGTGTGAATTCGGGTTGGCGATCAGCACGTAAATCTTCATCACGGAAGCATTTCACGATTTGAAAATAGCGATCAAATCCTGATACCATCAGCAATTGCTTGAATAACTGTGGCGATTGTGGCAAAGCGTAAAACTCACCTTGGTTCATCCGGGAAGGCACAATGAAATCTCTGGCACCTTCTGGGGTTGAACCAATAAGGACGGGGGTTTCTACTTCCAGAAAATTCCTTTCATCGAGATATTTGCGTGTTTCGAAGGCCATTTTATGACGAAGTTCAAGATTTCTACGAACCACATTACGGCGTAAATCCAGATACCGGTATTTCATCCGCAAGTCATCACCGCCATCGGTTTCAGTTTCGATTGTAAAGGGGGGGGTCTGCGCAGCATTTAAGATAACAATAGTAGTTGCAATTATTTCAACATCCCCCGTATCGATGTTGTGGTTTTTGCTTGATCTTTCCGCCACTTTTCCCGTAACCTGAATAACATACTCCCGTCCCAGTTTATTAGCCTGTTCGCAGAGATCATGGTTTACTTCCTGATTAAACGATAGTTGGGTGACCCCATATCGGTCGCGCAGATCAATGAAAGTCATGCCGCCCATTTTGCGAATTTTGTGTACCCAACCCGAAAGGGTTACTTCTTTATTCACGTCGGCGATTCGTAACTCGCCACAAGTTCTGTTTCTGTACATATTTTGCTTGTTTGCAATATTAAAGTGCAAATTTACACATTTCCATCGTAAAAAAATCAATCAAATAAAAAATGCTGAAAAGTTTTGATATTATCTGGATAAGTTGTACTTTTGCACCCACGTTTTGAAAGAAGCAATTCGGGGTGTAGCACAGTCCGGTTAGTGTACCTGCTTTGGGAGCAGGGGGTCGCGAGTTCGAATCCCGCCACCCCGAC
>DCEG01000074.1:0-1512 GCA_002316835.1 Bacteroidales bacterium UBA1035
AAAAAAAAAAAAAAAAGAAAAAAAAAAAAATTATTTTTAAAAAAAAATTTTTTTTTTTTTTTAACCGCAACAGCAGTATGTTCCAATGATGAATTAGATTGTAAATGCACTTGTACATTTTTTAAGTTCGGTAGCTTAATGGTTTTCAATTGTGATGAATTACATTCAAATTTTTGCAAATTTAATAGAACTTCTATTCCAACCAAGCTCCTGATGTAACTATCTTCGCCACTGGAACCAATATATAATTGATTAACAAATTGTCTCGCTTCTCTTCTGCTCTCAATTGTTGAAAAAGAACCGGAATTCCTAACTTTGTTTCTAAAAAAAATATCTGGGATGAATGATTCCAGAGGTGGATTGTATGAATACTGTATAATTGTTTCTGTTTGATAAAGCGTTTTATTTGCTACACTAATTGTTATATTTTCTTTTCTATCTACGTCAGTATAATTATCTTTCGCCTCAATAGTAAGAGTGTTGCCTGATTTTTTCAAGGTTAACCATTTCTTATCTTTAGGTAATTTGTCATTAATTTCAGCTTGAAACTGCCAATCTTCCTGATTTGTTTCCACAAGAAAACTCGCCGTTTTATTTATTGTATCAAGAAGAATCTTTTGTTTAAGCCCATTAAGCATACCAGCATACTCAATTTCTAAAGTGGGTGTTGGTTTTATTATGGCTTCAGTTTCTTTTTCTACCTTTTGACAATTATGAAACAAAAAACACAAGCTTATAATAATTAGAGTAAAAAACTTTTTCATGAGATTATCTTTTTTATTATTAACAAGATATTTAAGGAATTTTTTTTATAAAACCAGTACTCAACAAATATCATATTTAACTACTTGTACACCAATTACAAAATCTACACAAACATTTATATTTCTCCCACAAATATAGCTATTATTCAAATAAAACCCTTGCCAAAGTCCTAAAACTTTGGCAAAGGTTATCACACATTACACCACCAGTTCATCGTCCGTAATTATCGCCGGTTCTTTGCCTTGGCGAACGGAGAGGCGGGCGGCTTTCATAATCTCGTTGAGGTCTGAATAGAGGTCTTGCCAACCGTCCACGTCGCGCATGGCGGTAACGAAATTGAGGTAGTTGCGCAAGGCTTTCTCCAGTTTCCTCCTCACTGGCGCTTTTTTGTAAGACGTGCCCGGCTACTTGCGAGCGTGTCTGCCGACAGGCAACTTTTTTGCTTCGCAACACACCGATTGCAAATCGGCGCGAGCGAGGGGCTATTTGGAAGTCGGGGCGCGGCACGATGCAAGCGTGAAACGCCTCCTGACACTCTATTTTCTCTGTTTTGTGCGTCTGAAATACTTCCCGGATGTCAGGTTTTGCTTTCATACTCGTCTGAAATGCTTCCCGCGGTTGCGGATTGGCTTTTTCACTTGTATGAAGGGCTTCCCGCAGGTGAGTTTTATGTTTTCTACTTGTCGAAAGACCTTCTCGCAGTAGCGGTTTTGCTTTCGCACTTGTACGAAAGGCTTCCCGTAACTC
>DCEG01000074.1:1717-26790 GCA_002316835.1 Bacteroidales bacterium UBA1035
GTACTTGTCTGAAAGCGTTCCCGCTGCGCCGGTTTCTGTTTCTCACTTGTCGGAAAGGCTTCCCGCAACTCAGGTTTGCATTTTTCACTCGTCGGAAAGGCTTTCCGTTGCAGCGATTTTGCTTTTGTACATGTGCTTGGGTTAAATGTTAAAAAAGAAACGTTAAAAACATGTCTTCCCGGTCTGATATAACGGAAGAACCCGCTTCGTACGATATGTAGAGGCGCTTTGTCATGAGAGTGTGTTGTTTAACAATTTCAAAGGTAGGATTTATTTTAAATAAAAGCAAAATTTGCAATTATTTATTGGGAGGAAAGAATTTTGGGTTTTTCCTGCCGACACTCATATCCTGCAATTGTGTTAAATTTTTTGTCGTAAAAATAATATCGTTTATCTTTACATCATTCTAACACACAATAAAAACAGTACGATGAAACATAAATTTTTACTTTTTCTTTTATCGATAGGTATTTCCTTACATGCACAGGAAACAATAAGCTTATCGCACTATGTGTTTCCCGATTTTCAACCGGGGGTTGTTTTATTGAAAAACGGTGTCAGAAACAACGCAAAGCTCAATTACAATGCAGCTTCTGAAGAAATGGTTTTCGATGAAAACGGTAAAATGCTGGCCATTGGCGATGCTGTGTTACCTCAGATAGATACCGTATTCGTTTCGAATGAAAAGTTTATCCGGGTAAATAATAAATTTGTAAAAATAATTATTGATGAACCGGAAACCGATTTGTTTATTGAGTACAAATGCAGGCTGATCCCCCCCGGGAAACCTGCAGCTTACGGGGGTACTTCGCAAACATCTTCCACAACATCGTATTCTTCCATTATGTCAGACGGGAAAGTATATAGCCTGAAGCTACCGGATGACTACAAGATCAAACCTTATCACGTTTTCTGGCTCAACAGAAATGGAAAACTACAAAGTTTCTCAAACATCAGTCAGTTGAAAAGGATTTATCGCGATAAAAAGAAGCTAATCGATGATTATCTGAAGAAGAACGATGTGAAAATAAACGATGAGAAAAGTGTTCGAGATGCAATTACCTATATGGCGAACAATTAAACATATGATATAAAATTAATTTTATGAAACGATTGCTAATATTATCAGTACTGGCTGTTTTTATTGCCGGTAATTCTATGTCGCAACAAAAATACGTGCCTGCGGCTGAGAACCTGAAAAACAGATCGGAATTCCAGGACATGAAATTCGGTGTATTTATTCACTGGGGGATTTACAGTATGATGGCCGACGGTGAGTGGATAATGAACAACAAAAACATCAACTGGCAGGAATACGCGAAACTGGCAGATGGGTTCTATCCATCGAAATACGACGCAGCAAAGTGGGTTGCAGATGTAAAAGCTGCCGGTGCAAAGTATATTTGTATTACATCGCGTCATCACGATGGATTTTCGATGTTCCATACCAGGCAATCGACTTACAATATTGTTGATGGCACACCGTTTAAACGCGATATTATTAAGGAACTTGCCGATGAGTGCCATAAACAGGGTATCAAGCTTCATTTTTACTATTCGCAACTCGACTGGCGCCGCTCCGATTATTTTCCCATCGGACGTACCGGCCGTGGAGTAGGGCGCACCGAACAAGGAAGCTGGAAGACGTATCATCAGTTTATGATCAATCAGCTGACCGAATTACTGACCAATTACGGTGAGATCGGAGCTATCTGGTTTGACGGACAATGGGATCAACCGTCGGATTTCGATTGGCGCCTGCGTGAAGTTTACGATCATATCCACAGCATTCAACCGGGATGTATGATCATCAGCAATCATCACCTTGCTCCGCAAGAAGGAGAGGACGGGCAAACATTCGAAAAAGACCTTCCCGGACAAAACACCACCGGATTTTCAGCCAATGCAGAAATCGGGCAACTTCCGCTCGAAACCTGCGAAACGATGAATAATTCGTGGGGATATAACATCACCGACCTGAAATACAAATCGGAAAAAGAATTGATCCATTACCTGGTGAAAGCAGCGGGCAATAACGCTAACTTGCTGATGAATGTTGGTCCGCGTCCCGACGGTACATTTCCCGACATTGCCATTCAACGATACAAAGCCATGGGCGACTGGCTGAAAGTTTACGGCGAAAGCATTTACGGTACCCGTGGTGGGTTGGTTACACCGCGCGACTGGGGCGTTACCACACAAAAAGGAAACACGCTTTACGTTCATATTCTCAACTTGAAAGACAAATCGCTCTATCTGCCGACCAACGGTAAAAAAGTGAGATCGGCACGTGTGTTTGTCGATAAAAAACCGGTGAAATTCACTCAGGATGCCGATGGTATTTTGTTGAAATTCGACAAAGTTCCCGATGAACTTGACTACGTGGTTGAAGTGGAGTTGAGGTGATTTGAGTTTCGAATTTCGAATTTTGAGTTAAGTTTGCGCCAGAGGGTTTGAAGTCCCTCCTGCGCATTTTAAAAATAATCTAAAATTGAATATCCGTATTCTTACCTAATAGGCTTGGAAAGCCATATCTCCATAACCGTAGGCTATTTATTCGCCTGCGGCAAAAGAACCACAAAACTCCGCCCGAAGTGGCGGTACTTATAGCTGTTTGAGTGCCGCCTTTCAGGCGGACGATGGGGTGGCACCGTTACCGTAAGCTGCGTTCGTTCCTCACTTGCATACGGTTATGAAAATGTCGCCTTCCAGGCGAGTTAGGCATACAAACGGATACTCATATAATCTAATATCTCACTGTCTAATGTCTGATATCTATTATCAGACATCTGTCATCAATTTGTTAATTCTCCCAACTCATTTACATAAAAGAAGTTAACTTTTTAATTTTTCCCGAACCATCCGTAATATTTCATTGTTACGAGTTTTATAGCTTATGTTTAACTTTTTGAATGTCACGTGTATGATATCCAACAAAATGTGCATACTCGGTTCGGTTATAATTGTGTTGTTTCTTGTTTCTTTTTCTGCTTTTTCACAACCAAAAAGCGCCATACAAGTAAAGAATTTCGAGCAACTGAAACCGCTTTTGCATCAGCAAAACGATACGCTTTACGTAGTAAATTTCTGGGCAACCTGGTGCGCACCTTGCATTCAGGAAGTTCCTTATTTCGAGCAAATCGGGAAGAAATACAAGGATAAGAAGGTAAAAGTACTTATGGTTAGTATGGATTTTCCCAATCAAGTGGAAAGCCGTTTAATTCCGTTTATCGAGAAGCAAAACATGAAAAATGAGGTTATCCTGCTCGATGACCCACGTCAAAATAAATGGATCCCGCAAGTGGACGAAGAGTGGACAGGTGCCATTCCTGCAACGTTGATTTATCGTAAAAATGAGAGGAATTTCTACCAAAAGGAATTCTCCTTCGAGGAACTCGATAAACTAATTCAATCAAAATTAAATTAAGTAGTTTCAACATTTTAATTTCTTACAGCAATGAAAAAACAATTATTTACTATCGCATTCGCAGTGTTATCATTAGCGCTGTTTGCAGCGCAGCCCATTAAGGTTGGCGAAAAAGCGCCTTCGTTCTCCCTGAAAGGCGTGGACGGAAAAACCGTTTCTTTGTCGGATTACAGCAATGAAAAGGGTGTAATTCTGATTTTTACTTGTAACACTTGTCCTGTTGTGGTGGCAAACGAAGACAGAATAATCGCCTTGCATAATAAATTTGCGTCGAAAGGATTTCCCGTGGTAGCCATCAATTCGAACGATCCCGGTGTATCGGCAGGTGATTCCTTCGATAATATGAAAGTGCGGGCTGAGGAAAAATCATTTCCATTTCCTTATCTTTTCGATGAACAACAAGCCGTGCTCCCGACTTATGGAGCCACACGCACTCCCGAAGTATTTCTTCTGAAAAACAAAGGCGATGAATTTGTGGTTGCTTATACCGGCGCTATCGATGACAACGCCAACAATGCAGATGACGTGGAAGAGAAGTTTTTGGACAATGCGATAAATGCCGTGCTTGCCGGAAACAGTCCCAATCCGGCGGTTACCAAAGCAGTAGGATGCGGTATAAAGGTGAAAAAATAAAAAATGTATTTTTATTTCCGGTGAATGCTCCGTAATTTATGAAAGTTACGGAGCATTTTTTATTTTAAACGTGAATTTCTTTTGAGAAAAATAACTGAAAATCGTGCAAATGAGGGTTACTACCATTTTCGATGGGGTGGGGTAAAGATGCAGCACTTCTACCAATAGCTTTAACCCGAAATAGTTAATAAGAAGATTTACGCCAACAACTGCCATGTAACGGACTAACTGGTCTTTACCGCGTAATTGCGAAGCAGTAAAGGTTACATATTTCTGCAGTAAGAATCCGGAGAGAAGTGTTATCGGGAATGTTATAAGCAGTGCAGAGATGTGCGGGCTTACTGTGACAAACCCAAGTGAAATAAATTGTTTTTGTATAACATAATTGTAAATAGCGAAATAAAGCATCCAGTCGAAAACCAGATTTGCGGCTCCGCTCACGGCGTAGCGGAAAAACTGACGACTAAAAAAGCGCCTGAAAGGTGGATAAAAGAAGTCGATAATATCGCCGATATATTTTCCTGTAAGTACTAAAATTTTTCTCATTCTCTTCATCGGAACGGCGGTTTCAATCCGCCTTTCGGATTTGTTGTTTATGCGCAAGGCGGTATGGATCCGCCTTTCGTGTTTGTATTTACGGAAGCAGCGCTTCCAGTTTGTCTAATTGTTCTTTTAACTGCTCTTTTGTCGATTCATCATTTTCCGAGTTGTACGCGGCACGTAAATCGGGCAAATAATGCAGGTAATGTGTGTCGGCAATATATTTAGCAGCTCGAACTCTCACAGATGCATTGCCATCAAACAACAAGCCTTGAATCCAACGTTTGGCATCCCACGAATGGTTGGATTGCAACCAGTTGAGCGCGGCGATTTTTTCGTCGGCTGTGCCGTATGAAAATGTTTGGTAGTATGTCGATTCTTGTTTTAAATCATCGATAGACATCAAAATCTCTTTGTTGAAAATATCGGGATTCATCACATTCTGTTTATATTCTACAATCGGTAAATCCAGTGTCCATCTAACCATGCGGGGAAGCATCCACATCATTCCCGGCGTTGCTTCGGGATGGGCAATGGAACTGAAAACGCGTCCTTTTCCGTAGGAATTGGTAATGAAAAACGGTTTGTTGTTGGTCATGCCGGCAGGCGCGTTGCCTTCTTCATGCACATCGCTTTCCATCATGGCAAGTGTTTGGTAGGAAATGGTATCGCTCTCGTTTTTCACGAAGACAGGTCCTTCATAATACATCACGTATGAAGTATCGCGATTTGCAATTTCCGGAAATAGTTTTTTGCCTTCATATGTGAGCGTAAATTTGGCGATGCCGTGTCCGCGATTATCGTGTTCAATATCGATGGCTTGCGCTCCGTTCAGGTACATACTTGCGTAATCAGGTGTACTCGAAAATAGATAAGCTCCGGCACAAATCCCTACCGCACCACCGCCTCGTGCCACAAAATCTTTAATCCGTCGTTGGTTCTCGCTTCCCAGATTCAGAAACTGACGGCTTCCGCCACCGCCGGGAATTATTAGCGCTTCTATAGAGTCGAGTACGTTATTAGCAATATCCGCAGTGGTAATGGTTCGAACGTTCATCTCTGTATCTAACTTCATGGCTGCAACGGCTTCCCAGATACAGGTTTGTGCTCCGCCATACCCGTCAAAAACGGCTACCTGAATTTTATCGGACAGTAATTCTTCTTCAGATGTTTTCTGTGTGCATTGCACAAATAAGAGAGATAATAGAATAAGATAATGCAGTGGCTTCATATTCGGTATTTTAAATGTTAATGCTGATACTAAAAAAAACAGCTAATAAAAAACCCGCCATTGAGGTAAGCTTAAGGTAAGGATCAAGATCGCGATCTTTTTTCTTATGGATTTGTGTTAAAATGTAGAATTGAAAAATGAAGACAGCAGTATAAATATATCGATACCAGGGTGATGGTGCAAATATAAAACTGTATTGCAAAAAGCAAGTAAACATGCCAAATGTGAGTAAGGTGTGATATATTTTGGCATTTCTTAAGCCTAATTTCGAAGCAAATGTGGTTTTCCCCGATGCTTTATCGTTTTCTATATCACGCATATTATTCACATTTAAGATCATGGTGCTTATAAAGCCCAATCCTACGGATGGCAGAACCGGCCGGAAATCGAATAATCCTGTGTGCAAAAAATACGTTCCTATAACAGCTACAGGGCCAAAAAATAAAAAAGCAAAGAAGTCGCCCCAACCCACGTAGCCATACGCATATCGTCCGATGGTATAGAACAGTGCAGACAGAATGCAAAGCAACCCAATACCGAGAAGAATAAAGACAGAAGATTGAGTGAAGTTTTCGGAAGCGTTTAAGACCAATGTAAGACCAATTGCAAGAACAATAACAATGGTGATCCCGATAGCAGTTTTCATCTGTCCGGGCGAAATCTTTCCGCTTTGCACGGCTCGTGTTGGGCCTTGCCTCTTGCCTGTGATATCTGTACCTTTCAGGTAATCGCCCAAATCGTTTGCCAGATTAGACAAAATCTGAATGGACACGGCCAGCGCCAGGGCAAGTCCCAACGTGATGGCTGAAAATCTCCCTTCTTGTAATGCAAGTCCCGTTCCCAATGTTACGCCGGCCACCGCAAGAAAAAGCGTGCGAAGACGAAAAGCAGATATCCAGTTTTTGCTATTCTGAATAAAATTTGTCATCATTCCAATTTTCCGGATTCAAAAGAATATATTGTGCGATTTTTCCATACGAAATGCCATCGCGAATAATATGCTCATAATAACTTCGCTGCCAGACTCTGTGTGCATTTGTATGTTTTCGCATCCATTTTGTTACACCAATTTTGAAGCCTTTTATTACCGATCCCAATAGAGTAATGCGGTAAGAGTCTGATTCTTTTATTTCAATAATTCCATGAATATGGTTTGGCATAACAACATGTTCATGGAGCACAATGTTTTGATAATGATTTTGAATATTCAACCAATAGAAATTTGCCATTTTTCCGGCATCATTCAATATCATTTTTTGGTTTGCGATTTTTCCAAAAAGATGTTGACGGTCGTAACAACAAACGGTTACAAAATACAATCCGGGATTGGTATAATCATATCCTTCCAATCGTAATGGTTTGCGTTCGTGTTTCATGCCAACAATTATTAATTATTTATCCAATTCCCAAACGATGATTTTTTGATTCGTAGGGGACGAATATTTTCGTCCCCAATATTTTACGGATACCCATATGTTCAGGGACGAAGATATTCGTCCCCTACGGGTGATATTAATATTTCGTTCCGGAAATAATTAATACGCCCGTGCAAAAATCACCCGTTGAGCAGATGGTTTTCCGGTAACCATGCACATACCAGGGGTTTTGTCACCTTCTAAGGGTATACAACGAATGGTAGCTTTGGTTTCGTTTTTGATAAGCTCTTCCGTTTCGGGAGTACCATCCCAATGACAAAGCAGAAATCCACCTTTTTCTATTTCATCTTTAAATTCATCGTAAGAATTTACTTCGCGTATTTGTGAAGTACGGAAATCGAACGCCTTTTTGTAAATGTTTTCCTGAATTTCATCGAGCAGGTTTTTGATATATTCTTCAATTCCGTCGCATGAGAGCGTTTCTTTGGTCAGCGTATCGCGGCGAGCCACTTCAATGGTATTGTTCTCTAAATCGCGACCACCCATTGCCAAACGAACGGGAACACCTTTCAATTCGTATTCCGAGAATTTCCAGCCTGGTTTTTTGTTATCAGAATTGTCGTATTTCACGCTGACACCTAATGATTTAAGTTTAGCTATAATTCCGGCAACTTTTTCATCTATTTGTTTCAGTTGTTCTTCGTTCCTGTAAATCGGGACAATAACAACTTGATACGGAGCTAGCTTTGGAGGAAGCACCAAGCCGTTGTCATCGCTGTGTGCCATAATAAGTGCACCGATCAATCGGGTGGAAACACCCCACGATGTTGCCCAGACATAATCACGTCCACCGTCTTTATCGGCAAACATCACATCGAATGCTTTGGCAAAATTTTGTCCCAAAAAGTGCGATGTCCCTGATTGCAACGCTTTACCGTCCTGCATCAGCGCTTCAATGGTATAGGTGTCTATAGCTCCGGCAAAGCGTTCCGATTCTGATTTGAAACCTTTTATTACGGGCATTGCCATGTATTTTTCGGCAAATTCAGCATAAACGTTGATCATTTTTTCGGTTTCTTCAATGGCTTCTTCTTGAGTGGCATGGGCCGTGTGTCCTTCCTGCCAAAGAAACTCGGCGGTGCGAAGAAACAATCGCGTACGCATTTCCCAACGAACAACGTTCGCCCACTGGTTGATAAGCAGAGGTAAGTCGCGATACGATTGGATCCAGTTTTTATATGTACTCCAGATAATGGTTTCAGATGTTGGACGAATGATCAATTCTTCTTCCAGCTTTGCTTCGGGATCTACCACGACACCGCTTCCATCGGGTGAATTTTTCAAACGATAGTGTGTAACAACAGCACATTCTTTGGCAAAACCTTCCACGTGGTCAGCTTCGCGGCTCAAAAACGATTTTGGAATAAATAGTGGGAAATAGGCATTTACGTGTCCGGTTTCCTTAAACATATCGTCCAGCTGGCGTTGCATTTTTTCCCAAATAGCATAACCATAAGGTTTTATTACCATACAACCGCGTACGGCTGAGTTTTCCGCCAGTTCGGCTTTTATAACGAGGTCGAGATACCACTGCGAATAATCAACACTGCGTGGGGTCAGTTCTTTCAATTCCTTTGCCATATCTTATATAAAATTCTGAAGTAGTTAATTTAAGGGTGCAAAGATACAAAATAATGAGAAATAAGAAGTGAAGAAGTCGGAAATAAGAATGTGTTGGATGCCGGGTGATGGATGTATAGGATGAACGATGGAAGATGCTCAGTGTTCTATGCCCAACTTTTTTTTATTTTATTGAGCAGGTTCTCGCAGGCATCTTCCAGCAAATCCATCACCAGTTCAAAACCTGATGAACCGCCGTAATAAGGATCAGGAACGTGAGCATGTGAATATTTATCGGAAAAGTCGGTCATCAAATGGATTTTAGCTACATCTTTTTCCGATTTGGCTATTTTTTTCACGTTTCGGTAGTTGTCTTCATCCATCACGATGATGTAATCGAATAATTCAAAGTCACGGTACTTGAATTTACGCGATCGCGAGCAGAAATCATAACCTCGCCGTTGTCCGTGCATCCGCATCCGGTCATCGGGTAGCTCACCTTCGTGCCAACCCGAAGTTCCGGCAGAATCCACATAAATACTGTCTCCCAACTCATTATCAGCCACCATTTTTTTGAAAATTCCTTCGGCGGCCGGAGAACGACAAATGTTTCCGAGACAAACAAAGAGAACCTTAACTTTATGATCGTTGAAAAGAGGAAGTTGCATAACGCTTAATCGATTATAATCTAAAACAATGCGACAAAGATAACATTTTTTGTTTATATTTGCAGCCTTAAAACATTTTTGTGTCGTAATGAACATTCCGGAAGAGGGAAAATCGCAGCCAATATCCAAAGAAATTACCGTTGTTGAAGCTAAAAGAGAATTGGAGAAAAACAAAACTAAAAGAATCCTGTTTGGTATTGGAGGTTCTTTGTCACTTGTTTTAGCTATCTTGGGAGTTTTTGTTCCGGGGATACCATGCACGCCATTTGCATTATTGTCGGCGGCTTTATTCGCAAAAAGTTCAGATAAATTATATAACTGGCTGCTAAATAATAAGATTTTAGGCCCGCGTATTAAAAATTTTCAACGTAAAAAAGGTATTTCAAAGGGCGGGAAAGTCAAAGTGATTATTTTGATGTGGACAATGGTGCTTATATCTTCATTCGTTATAGTGAAGGCGCCCACCTTAAAAATAATTATACTCTCAGCCGGTCTTTTAGGTGCAATTACGGTCTGGTTCATTGTTCCCGAAGGGAAAGATTATACCGAAAGCGATATTTAACTCCGCAAATACGCGAAATAATATTTTTCCACCTTTTTCGATAACAACTCAATGTTGAACATGTCGGAAGCGGTGGAAATGTCTTTTATAGAGCCGTCGCGATAAAGGATTTTGATACTTTCATCGTATTGGTTGTACATATCCGTTGCCAACGAATCAGTTGATACGAAGTATTGAGCTTCGCTTTCCGAAATTCCGTATTTGTGAATAAATTTTTGAATATATTCCTGCTTTTTATCTGCAGGATGCGGTTCGTTGGTAATCTGTATTTTGAATAATCTTCTGTTTACCATTCCGGTGCTCAACAATGATAAAACTTTATCGGGATTCGACTTCCACGCTTTCAACGAAGTCCAGATATCGTTATCATCCATATTGATAAAGTGTTCCAACACTTCGGGGTTTTCCTGAAAATCTTTTAGCGTGATGTCGTTTTTCAGAAAGAAAGCCAACGATGGCGATGCAAACAAGTTTTCACCGTTCTGCGATAAGTATTTCGCTCTATTTATTGTGTTTATCAGCATCTTTTCCGATGCCACAGCTGTTTTATGCAAATAAACCTGCCAGTACATAAACCTACGCGACATCAAAAAGTTTTCTATCGAATAAATTCCTTTCGATTCCACCACCAGCTTATCGTCAATCACATCGAGCATTTTCATAATGCGGGCTGCGCCAATTCGTCCCTCGCTTACGCCCGTGAAGAAACTGTCGCGCTGCAGATAATCCAGCCGGTCAACATCCAGTTGTCCGCTTACTAATTGATGTAGAAATCGTTTGGGGTAATTGTCCTTAAAAATATCAATAGCGGTGTTTAACGCACCCTTTTTCTCCTCGTTTAACTGCTGCAACAGCAGCAACGAAATTTCTTCGTGATGCACATTGTTTGCCAGTGTATTTTCTAATACGTGCGAAAACGGAGTGTGCCCGATGTCGTGCATAAGAATGGCTACCAACGCACCACGATATTCATCTTTGGTAATTTCATGACCTTTATCGCGCAAGTTTCGCAACGCCACATCCATTAGATACATGGCGCCAATGGTATGATGAAACCGTGTGTGCTGTGCACCGGGATAAACGTACGATGCCATTCCCAACTGCCGGATACGATTCAGCCGTTGCAAATAGGGATGCTGAATGAGTTCGTAAATAAACTCATCGGGAATATTTACAAATCCGAAAACCGGGTCGTTGATTATTTTTCGCTTTTGTTGCATACCGAAAAACTAAAATAGACTGTTTGGCATTAACCTAACAGTCTATTGTTCATTTTGTTGTCTTACTAAGATTCGAACTTAGACAAACAGGACCAGAATCTGTTGTGCTACCATTACACCATAAGACAATTTGTGAGTGCAAAATTACAAAATTTTTTACGTAACAAAAAATAAACCGAAAAAACTAACTCTTTTTTGTTACCGTTTAGCTTAAAATGAATATATTTGATACTAATTAGAATGGTCATAATGAAAAACAACGAAATAACTTTTGTGAGATACGGTAAAAAAAAATTTATCATCTTGATAATCGTCGTTGTTTTTGTTCTTACAATTATCTATTTGGTGTTACCCAAAGGTTTTTTAACCGGATTATTTTCTGCTGTAATTTATGTGTTTGTCTCACTTCTTATTTTCCCCATAAAATATGTTTTAACCAGCAAGAATACGCTCGAGACCCATTTTCTTTTTGGGAAAAGGAAGAGCAAAACCATTAAAATCGATTCAATTTTGGAAATGCGAATTGAAAAAATTGACCGTTTACTGATTCGATACCGAAAAGAAGGGTATTCGCAACCCGCATCACTGGTTTTGGAGTTGAGCGACCAAGACATTAAGAATGTGCAGCATGAGTTGTTGAAGAGAAATCCTGCTATCTCATTAGGGTAATACCTGTATTTTCAATTACGACTGTTTTCTCTTTCAAAAACTCCATTAACGTCGCATAAATCGGATGTTTCCTGAGAATTTCCCTATTTCCTACCATAAATAGCTGTTGTCGGGCGCGGGTGAGCGAAACGTTTAGTTTTCTGTCCACCGTGCCGTCATCGTTCAGGTTGCACAAGAAGTTGAGTTGATACGGTTTGTTCACGCAAAACGAAATAATGATTATATCGCGCTGACTACCTTGAAAACGCTCTACCGTGTCCACCATTATATTTTCATAATCAGCAATGTTTGCTTCCGCAAGCTTGTGTTTGATAAGTGCGATTTGATTGCGATACGGTGCAATAATACCGATGTTTTGTGCATCGAAACTCCGTTTATCGTGGGCATAAATCTTTTTAATTGATTCAACAATTTCTACAACGACATTCGCTTCATTTTCATTTGTTTTGGTTGATATTTTTGACGAAATTAGTTGTTCCGTAGAGAAAAAAGTAATTCGGCTGCTTGCAATGTTCCGAAGGAGAATATTTTTGCATTCCGGATATGACGACTGCCACTCTTCGGATTGCCATTCCTGTGCCGGCAAAAGTTCTTGAGGATAAAAATGCTTTGACGGAAACGCGGCGATTTGTTCGTGCATTCTGCCTTGAATGGTGAGTTGTGCGTATGCGTGTGTCCAATCGTTTTTCATGCAATTGCGCAGCAAGCGTTCAAACAGTGAGTGCGCACAGTTGGTTATTCCAATTTCGGTGAGTTCGGTTTCGTGAATAATCGATGCAATGTTCTTTTGCAAAACAATAGCCGGCAGTTGATTGTGGTCGCCAATCATAATAAACTTATCGAAATTGGGTAATAATCCGATGATTTGCGGTTCCAAAATTTGCGAAGCCTCGTCGATAATGGCGATATCGAATTTCTTCAGGCTGAAAAGTTCCAATTTTCCATTAATGGATGCCAATGTGGAAATAAAAATGCGCGTGTTTTCGATTTCCAGCCGCAGCGATTCTCTGTTTTTGGCTTTCTCAGAAATGTTTTGCAGCAATCGGTCACGATATTTTTCATCGCACGAAAGTTCCGTTCCCACACGGATGAACTTCTTGTTATCTTTCCCAAAAGCAACGTTTATTGCTTCGCAAAGTTCGTCCACAGCACGATTGGTGTAAGCCAGAACCAAAATGTTGGTATTTGGTTTCGCGTAAAATTCCTCAATCAATCGCCTGGCAAAAATGGATGTTTTTCCGGTTCCGGGAGGCCCGATAATCAAAAAATAATTTTCGGCAGCCATTGCTTTTTTGATGATGTTTTCGGGATAATAGCTGCTTGTTGCAATTTTTTTTCCGATTTTCGGCTCTGTTATTCCCAGCAACAAATCGCGTTGTTGTTTCGCTGCGTTTAGAAAAGAGAAAAGGCTTTTGTACATACTGTTGTACGACGTGTCTAACGTATCGTGTTCAACTGCCCACAGTCTGTTCTCGTTGAAAAAAGTGCGATTACGCTGCTTGTTTCGAAAACGAATTTCGATAAATTCACAAGAAATTGCTGCAATGTTCCCTTTCAAAATCTGTTTGTTTAAAACGGTGTCTTGTTTATTTTGACGTGGATAAACGATGCAAATTTCACCTTCACGAAAGTTCACGATGTCATTTTCGGCTTGATTTCTTCGATAAACAATTTTCATGTCGTTGCTCGAATCGTCAATTGACTCAATGGACAAATCAAATAAAACATCCAACGCCTCGGCGCGCTCGGCAAAATCGCTGTTCCATAATGAGGCTACGCCTGTGGGTGATTCGTACTCAATGTCTCCAATTTTTTGAAGGTACAACTCTCTCGAGATAAAGCGAATGTGTCGGTAAAAGTAGCTCAGCTCCGTGGGAGAGCATTGTCGCAAAACCGATTTGAAGTCTTCTATCTTTTGGGTGTAAAATTTAGCCGCTTGATTGGCGAGTTTGGTAGTGTCGTAGAGTTCCTGAAATAGTTGTACTACCGTATCGTTGTTGCCGTTTATTATTTTATGTTCGTTGGCAACGATGTGGTTTCTGACGTCGATTATCTCTTTTTCGAGTTGTTGAAATTCGGCTGCAAAACGCAGGTTTATTCCCGAAACATTGCCCGATGAATACAAAATAGCAGCTTCCACTTTGCGCGAAGGTGCACCAAAAACACTTTCAATCATTAACCGATAAACACCGGTTTGCACTTCGTGATTCAGATTTATTTTCCCAACATCGTATGAGGGAAAAGGCAATTTTCCCGATTTTAATTCAATAATTTTATATTTGTCCTTGTCTTTTTGTAATAAGTCCAACCTCCCTTGAAAACCATACTTTTCACTGAAAAAAGAGGGCTCAAGTGTGCATTTTCGCACATCGATATTTCTCATAGGGAAATCTTCCGTTATTACCCGTTTGATATTCTCAAACTGTGAACGTGCTTTTTGCATAAATACTCTAAAGTCTTCATCGGAAGCGATATCGTCACAACTGGTATATTCGAAAGGCGATTGTTTAAATGATTTCAGAAATGTTTCGTCAAAAGAGACTTCTTCGGGATTTTGGGAGAAAATCAGTTCGTCTAGAAAAAAGTTGGCTAAATTTCCTAACAACAAGTACGAACGGTTTTCGAGCGTCTCAAATTTGTTTCTGAAGTAGTGCATCGGCGTAATGCAGTAGTCGTGAAAACATTCGGCGATGGCGGAAGTGTCAATCAGGTAATCGGGTTCCAATACGATAAGTTTGGGATTTAAATGCCCGTTTTTGTCTATCGAAAAATCAATGAGGTTGAGTTGTGCTCCTTCCCAAAACTGTTCTTGTAAATTGTAAATTACAGTTACGGTTTCACCCGGATGTTTATCTACCAAACACAGTAATTCCGATTTTTCCTTGTCAATTTGTTGAATTTGAACGCGAAGCGTTTTTTCGTTATAGGCGGTAAAAGGTTCTAAAAAAATATGTTCGGATTCACTTGTTTCTTTTCCTGCAAGTGTTTGCAAAAAGTTGAGTAAAGTTCGTTCGTGTTGTCGATATTCGGTTTCTGTCAGCTCCTCTTTCTCTTTTCGAATTTCCTTGGCGCGAACGCGCAAATGTTGTAGTTGCCATTCCAATTGTTTGGAAAGTTTTTGTTTTTGTGACAGAAATACCAATCGGGAAAATAGAGTGGGGAACTGGATGGATTCATTGGCCGTTAATTCTCTTGATAATCTTTCCATCAATTTTTTGAGTTTGAAGAGCTTGTCGTTGAAATTAGACTCCGAGTTTGAAATTTCTTGTATTTCAGTAAGGTATATGGTGTGATCGGGCATTTATTTCAGAAATAACTCAATAATTTTTGGTAGAAAAACAACAATTCCTATCGCTAATGCGGCTATCGCAGCCATAAGAACACCTGCTGCGGCTAAATCCTTCACCTTTTTTATCGATTCGTTGCGTTCTTTATAAACAAAATCGGAAAGTGTTTCTATAGAGGTATTTATGGCTTCCGAAGCAAAAACCAATCCGATAACAATAATTACCGCCAGCCATTCCGTTGTGGAAATCGAAAAAAATAGTCCCATCAGAACTGCCAATATTGCCATTATTATGTGGATAATCGCGTTGGGCGTTTTACGAAAAAGAGTTGCTGCGCCTTGAAAAGCGTACTTGAAACTAAGCATACGTTTTTTGAAAAAGTTACTCATAAATTATCTCTTTTTCAAATACATAGTCGTCCATTATAAAACCGTTGCCAATATCAATCACTTCTTCTTTTGCCAAAAAGAAATTGGTTTTCTTATAAAACCCGATGGCGTTATCGTTGTACTTATTCACATTTAAAAAAATAGCACTTCCGTTTTGCTTTTTGGTTTCGTTAATTGCCGTATCAAGCAGTAATTTACCAATACCTTTCTTTTGCACATCCGGCAAAATATAGATTTTGTGGATTTTCGTTTTACCGGAATTTTCACAATTGTGTTCAATGGACATATATCCCAAAAACTTATCGTTTTCTTTTGCCAGAAAATAGTGATGATTCTTCACCTCCATCTGTTCGAGTAACGACTCATTGCTGTACATCCAGTTCATCATATATTTTATCTGATCGGGCGATAAGATTTCCCTGAAAGCATGTGGCCATGCTACGTTCGATACTAGTTGAATATCTTTAATGTTATTTTTGTCTGCACGAATAATTTCGATCATTTTGGTGACAGTTTATTGACATTCAAATATACTAACTTTGACGCTTTCTGCAAAAACAGTTTGATTTTTCATCTTTATTCCTGTGTATTTTTTATCTTTGTCTGAATTAAATACAACCACTATGTCTCAATTTTGCCCACTTTGCGGAAAAAGTAAATCGGAGAAAGCGCTGTTTTGTAGCGATTGCAAAAACAAAATAGAAAATGAATATGAAGTTGATGTCCCCGAAGAAAAAGAAAGCGCTGAAATTATAGTGGATAAACAAGTTGATATTGAGCCGGAATTGATTGATGACAAAATTGATATTAAAGAAAACGATGAAGATTTAGCATCTGAAATTTCGCAAGTATCCATAAAACCGCAAAGAAACAAGCGTAATGTATTTGTTTGGTTGCTAATACTGGGAATTTTGCTGGTCGTGGGATTCTTTTACTACGGGCAAGTGGTAAGAAAAGCTAATTTAGACCGTTCTCAATGGGACACTGCCTTGAAAGAGAACACGGTCAACGGATATCTGACATATATGCAGGCGTTTCCCAAAGGAAAATACTACAGCCTGGCTGAAGAAAATTTAATGAAACTCAAGGGAAATGAAGCCGAAGTATGGGTAGGTCTGCAAAAATCGGATAATACGGCAGAGTTGCGTGATTTCTTAACTCAGTATCCCCAAAGCCCATACAATTCGCTGGTAAAAAAACGATTGGATTCTCTCACCTGGGTGGCTACCTTAAACGATAATACGGCCGAAAGTTATTCCAAATACATGGTCATGTCGCAAAGCGGGGAGTTTTCCGGCGATTATTTTGGTGATGCACAGGAGAGATACGATATGTTATTTCAGTCATATCCGGTTACACAAACCGACTTAGATAGTGTGAAACTTACTGTTGAGGGATTTTTTACGGCATTATCGGCACTTAACGCCAGCGAAATGAGTAAATACCTGGGATCTACTGTTTTCCAATTTTTCAAGTCCGGTGGCGGACAGCGCGAAAAAATAGTTGGAGACTTGATTATCTCGGGGGCGAGAACACAAGCTCCAACCGTTAAATTTCTACCAAATATGAACGCGGTAGCGTATGAAAAAACGATGATCGAACATTACAAAGTGAATGTTCCCGTTCAAAAATCGTTTGTTGACAATGGGCAAACGAAAACTGTTTCAGGATATATCGTTCATATGGAACTGGACAGAAACTTTCAGATAATCACCATAACCGAAAGTAAACCTACTCCCGATGCTGTCTGACGGGTTTTAATCCCAACTCAGAACCACTTTTCCGCACTGTCCGCTTTCCATTACATCGAATCCTTTTTGGAATTCATTGATGGAAAATCGGTGTGTAATAACGGGTGTGAGATCGACTCCCGAAATCAACATTTGTTCCATCTGATACCAGGTTTCCCACATTTCACGACCGTAAATTCCTTTAAGCGTGAGCGCTTTAAAGATGATTTCATTCCAGTCAACGGTGGTGTTGTTGGGTAAGATACCGAGGAGTGATATTTTTGAACCGTTATACATGTTGTCGATCATTTCGCGAAATCCGGCGGGAGAACCTGACATTTCCAGCCCCACATCAAAACCACGCATACCCAGTTTTTCAATGGCTTGTTTAATGGTTTCTCCTTTCGATGGATTAACGGTGAGCGTAGCACCCATTTTTTTTGCAATCTCTAATCGATAATCGCTCAAATCGCTAACTACAATAAATCGTGCGCCGGCAAACTTACAAATGGCGGTAGCCATACTTCCAATTAGGCCGGCACCGGTAATGAGCACGTCTTCACCGATAAGCGGGAACGATAACGCCGTATGCGTAGCATTTCCGAACGGATCCATAATGGATGCTATTTCATCGGGGATGCGGGAATCGAGTTTCACTACGTTTTCTGCCGGAAGTGACAAGTATTCGGCAAAAGCGCCATCGCGATTCACACCCACACCGATGGTGTTTTCACATACGTGTAGTTTCCCACGACGGCAATTGCGGCAATGTCCGCAAGCGATATGTCCTTCACCGGTAACACGATCACCCACTTTCAGGTTTTTTACGCCGCTACCCATATCCACAATCTCACCCACGTATTCGTGACCGATGGTCATGGGTGTTTTTATGGTTTTTTGCGCCCAATCGTCCCACTTGTAAATGTGAAGATCGGTTCCGCAGATAGAAGTTTTTTTAATTTTGATTAGAACATCGTTCACTCCAATTTCAGGAAGGGGAATTTCCTCCATCCAAATGCCTTTTTCAGGACGTAATTTTACTAAAGCTTTCATAGTTAGTTATGAGTTGTTAGTTATGAGTGGTAAGGGACGAAGATATTCGTCCCTTACATCAGATTACATTTAATTTTTTTCCTATTTTTATAAACGCGGCAATGGCTTTGTCCAAATGTTCACGTTTGTGTGCGGCGGAAAGTTGTACGCGGATCCGGGCTTCGCCTCTTGGAACAACCGGAAAATAGAATCCGGTAACGTAAATGCCTTCTTCGAGCAGTTCTGCTGCAAATTCCTGCGATAATTTGGCATCGTAGAGCATTACGGCACAAATCGCAGACTGAGTGGGCTTGATGTCGAAGTTGGCTTCTTTCAATTTGGCTACAAAATAATCGACATTCTCGTGGAGTCTGTCTTGTAAATCGTTGGATTCCTGAAGTAAGCCGAAAGCTTTGATCCCGGCAGCTGCTACCAATGGAGGAATTGAGTTCGAAAAGAGATATGGACGAGAGCGCTGGCGAAGCATATCGATAATTTCCTTACGTCCGGTAGTAAATCCGCCGATGGCACCGCCAAAAGCCTTACCAAGCGTTCCGGTAATGATTTCCGCTTTTCCCAGACAGTTATATAATTCGGTTACGCCACGACCTGTTTTGCCGACAACTCCTGCCGAATGGCTCTCATCAATCATTACCAGCGCATCGTATTTTTCGGCAAGTTCCATTATTTTATCAATGGGGGCTACGTTGCCGTCCATCGAAAAAACTCCGTCTGTGGCAATGATACGAAAGCGTTGTGCCTGAGCTTCCTGAAGTTTTGCTTCCAAATCGACCATATCGGCGTTGGCGTAGCGATAGCGTTTTGCTTTGCAAAGGCGCACACCGTCGATAATGGATGCGTGGTTCAATGCGTCGGAAATGATGGCATCTTCGTCGGTGAAGAGCGGTTCGAACAATCCACCGTTAGCATCAAAACAAGCGGCATATAAAATAGTGTCTTCCGTTTTGAAAAACTTGCTGATAGTCGCTTCCAGTTCTTTGTGCAAATCCTGCGTTCCACATATGAAACGCACGGATGACATGCCATAGCCGCGTTCATCGAGGGCCTTTTTTGCTGCTTCAATCAACTGATCGTTGTCCGATAAGCCAAGGTAATTGTTGGCACAGAAGTTTAACACTTCCTGTCCCGATTTTACTTTGATTTCCGCACTTTGAGGCGTTACGATTATTCGTTCATTTTTGTAAAGACCTGCTTCTTCGATAGCTTTCAGCTCGGTTTGCAGGTGTTGTTGCATTTTTTCGTACATAGTTTTTATTTAAGTTATAAAATGAGAGAAATCAATGTTTCATAAATGCGATTCGGAGTCCCCATCATCTAATTCTCCTGCCGATTCCAATAACGAAGATGGCAATTCTTTCTTTGCTTTAACTCCCAAATCTTTTAGTTTCTGGGTTTGTAATACCAGATTGTCATTTCCCGTGGAGAGTTGCTTGTAGGCGTCGTTGTATGCGTTTTGGGCTTGATCGATGTTCTTGCCGACCCTTTCGAGATTACTAATAAATCCGACAAACTTATCGTACAATTTGGCTCCGCGTTCGGCAATTTCTATCGCGTTTCGATTTTGATATTCACGCTTCCACAAATCGACAATTAATTTCAACGCTGCAATTAGGTTTGTAGGACTTATGAGCAGTATCTTTTTATCATAAGCATACTGCCAAAGCGATTCTTCGTGTTGCAAAGCCAATAGATAGGCCGGCTCGTTGGGAATAAACATCATCACAAAATCGAGCGTAGCGGCATAATCCTGATAGTTTTTTGCGCTTAATTCATCAATATGTCTTCGTACTGAACGCAAGTGATTGGTAAGTAGCTGTTTTTGCTCGTCCGGATCGTTTGATGCTACGAAATTAGCATACGCCAAAAGCGAAACCTTGGAATCGATAATCACCTTGCGTTCATCGGGGTAGGAGATAATTACATCCGGTTGCAGACGTGATCCGTCTTCGTTTCTCAACGGATTACCGTCTGAGTCCCGAAGGAACTCCTGCACAAGATATTCGCGTCCGAGTGTCAAACCCGATCGTTCCAGGATGTTTTCGAGAATAATTTCACCCCAGTTCCCTTGTGTTTTCGTGCTACCTTTGAGCGCGTTGGTCAGATTAGTGGCTTCTTCGCTAATTTTCTGGTTTAATTGAGCTAGTCTTTTTACTTCCTCGCCTAACGAGAAACGTTCTTTTGCCTCAGTTACATAAACATCTTCCACTTTTTTCTTGAACGATTCGATATTTTCACCCAAAGGTTTTAGAAGTAAATCTAAATTTTCCTGATTAATCTTAGTGAACTTGTGTGTCTTTTCGTCTAGAATTTTCTCAGCAATGTTTTCGAACTCCAGATTAAATTGCTTTCGCAAATTTTCCATTTCGGACTTTTGCGTTTCCAGCTTCTCTTTTAATGCATTAAAATCGGCAGTTGAAGATGCAAGCAATTTGTTTGTCTCGTTAAACTCGTCGGTCTTTAGTTTTAATTCCAACTTGTAGTACCCGATATCTTCCGATTGCTTTTTTATGGTTTCGTTAGCGGCATTGAGCTGGGCAGTAACATTGGATAAATTTCGTTCAAAATCCTGAACTTCGTTCTGAAAAGTGTCTATTTTTACTTTATAAGTTTCTATTTCTGTTTTTAGTTCAGCTTCATCTTCCGTTTTCGATTCCAGTTTTTGCTGTGCTACAATGAGGTCGGTATTCAACGATGTATTCTTCTCCGTAACGGTTTCGAGTTCTTTTTTTGAAACCGTTTTCGATTTTACCAGTAACGTTGCAATAATCCATGCGATTATTCCGCCAACTGCAAAACCTATGAGAAGATAAATCAATTCCATATTATAATTTTATGTTTCCCAGAATATGGCCCATTTTATTTTTTTTGGTTTCCATATAGAAATGGTTGTATTCATTGGGTGTAACTTCGATGGGAACGTTTTCTGTCACTTCCAATCCGTAAGATTCCAAACCGATACGTTTTACAGGGTTATTGGTCATCAGTTTCATTTTCTTAACGCCCAGATTACGAAGGATTTGTGCCCCTACGCCGTAATCGCGCTCATCGGCTTTGTAACCCAAATGTAAGTTGGCGTCAACGGTATCCATCCCTTTTTCCTGCAGTTTATAGGCCGATGCTTTTGCCATAAGCCCGATTCCGCGTCCTTCCTGATTGAGATAAACCAGCACGCCTTTTCCTTCTTTTTCGATCATTTGCATGGCTCTATGCAATTGTTCACCGCATTCGCAACGCATGGAACCGAAAATATCGCCGGTAACACACGATGAGTGTACGCGTACTAAAATAGGTTCACTTTCGTGCCACTCCCCTTTAATGAGTGCGACGTGGTCCATGCCATTGGATTTCTGGCGAAACGGAACCATGTGAAAATCGCCGTATTCGGTTGGAAGATGTACTTCTTCTCCACGGATAACAAGTGATTCGGTTTTCAGACGGTATTTAATGAGATCGGCAACCGAAACAATCTTGAGATTAAATTCCTTTGCCATTTTTATCAATTCGGGTAAACGGGCCATTTCACCGTCTTCCTTTTTAATTTCGGCCAGTGCTCCGGCAGGGTACAAGCCGGCTAACCGTGCAAAATCGATAGTGGCCTCGGTATGGCCTGCACGGCGTATAACACCTCTTGTCTTTGCCCGTAAAGGAAAAATATGCCCCGGACGGCCAAAATCTTCGGGTTTCGTTTCCTGGCGTGTAAGCGCTAGAATTGTTTGTGCACGATCGTAGGCTGAAATTCCGGTTGTACAGCCGTGTGTCAGTAAATCCACGGATACGGTGAAGGGTGTGGAATGGATGGAGGTATTGTGTGTAACCATCATCGGAAGTTCCAGTTCTTCGGCACGTTCTACTGTAATGGGTGAGCAAATGAGTCCCCGGGCATGCGTTTCCATGAAGTTTACCTTCTCCGGAGTTATGCACTCGGCTGCGATAATAAGGTCGCCTTCGTTTTCGCGGTCCTCATCGTCCACTACGATAATAAAATTTCCTTTTTTAATTTCTTCGATAGCCTCTTCTATCGTGTTTAGCGTAAATTCTTTCATTTCGTATTCTTTATACAGCTGTTTTATTTTGTTTGCTGTTCATTATTTCAGTTAGTTCTGTATTTAATTTTAATATTGACTCTAAATCTCTGTTGATCCGTTTTTCGAAAGGTAACGAAATCAGTTTCATTATAATTCCGATCGGGAAAATATACATAAATATTTTAGTGAGAACCGATCCCGCTTTGAACGGTCGTACATATTTGATCAAAACCGGGTATTCTTTAGCTTTTTCAATTACGATACGTTTTCGTGAATTGGATAACTGGTTAAGAATATCCTCCATGCTGTTTTTTATCGATGATGCACTATTATCGTAACCATTATCCGTCCAATACATTTTATACCCAAGTTTACTGTATTTCTGTAAATGATCAGACACTTCCCGGGTCAGTTTATTTGTTGATTCTGAAATTTCGAGATAGTCAGGTTCTTCAATAACAACCTCTTTTATCGTATAGTTTCTCTTTTCACGAATAAAGAAAAGTTTTTTGAAAAAGTTCACGTATGTATCAGTACTCATTATAACGGAATCGTTCATTGCTTTGTAAGTCAGAAAGACACCTAATGGAAGCAAAATCATAGAACTAAACCACATCCCTATCCAATGATCCCAAACTCCGTCGCGTGCCATTTTATAACCTACATTATCTAAAACATAGTAAACAATAAACAAAATAACCGAGATAACGATGGGAGTTCCCAATCCACCCTTACGTACAATGGACCCCAAAGGTGCACCGATAAAGAAGAATATGAGACAGGCGAATGATAATGTGAATTTTCGGTGCCATTCTATCCATTGCCGGTTTATGTTTCGTTGTGTAGTGGTTTTCGACATAGATCGAAAAAGATAGTCGTTTCCGTTGTTATCGGCTTTTGAATAGGCACTTTGAAGAATTGACACTTGAGCCTGCATATCTTTTGATGCAAAAATTGAATCCATCTCAGGTTTAACTGAAGAATTTACTGCCCGGATAATTGAATCCTTTTTTTCTTGCGGATAGCTGTTCCGAAAAGAAAGATAAGTGTATTGCTTCATTATCTTCCGGTCTGAAATATTCACGCTATCAATAAATTGCTCCATTGAATCGATAGAGACTCTTAACTGTGTAATGTTTTTGGAAACATAGCTACTCGATTCGTTTTCCTGCAAAACACTTTCTTCCATACGGTTGAAATTGTCATCGTAAGGAATTGTCATTGTTTTGGTGACAAAACTCTCCCGGGCATACGGAATAAATTCTGACGAAAGGTTCATATTTTCTGTTCCCTGAGTAAAATTCTGGAACTGCTGACCATTATGCATTGTGAAAATCAAAGATAGCTTATCTTCAGACGCACGCATTTGGGCAGAATCGCAGATAATTACTGCCATATTCTGGAATCCACTGCTTAAATCGTATATGGAAACGCCGTAAAGCATTCCGGTCTCTCTGTTTTTCTGATCCACATACAAATTATATCCCTGGATTTCCTTATAAAAGACACCTTCCGGAACATCCAATTCAGGTGACTTTTGGCGGATAGATATCAAAAGTGAATAAAATTTGGGTTGTATTTTCGGCATAGCATTGTTTTGGAAGAAAAATGCACCGATACTTATCAAAACGATCAAAACAATTAGCGGACCCATAGCTTTGATAAGAGATATCCCCGCCGACTTTATAGCCAGTAGTTCCAGATTTTCACCTATATTCCCAAACATCATTAAGGATGCCAACAGTATGGCTAAGGGCAAGGCCATTGGAATAAGCTGAAGTGCGGCATAGAGAAACATTTCACCTATCACGTTCAATCCAAGTCCTTTACCAACCATGTCTTCGACATATTTCCATAAAAATTGCATCAATACCAGAAAAAGGCATATCGCAAATGTCATTAGAAATAGCGGAATATAGTTTTTTAATAAATAGCCGTAAAGTCTTTTTATGTGGAAATTCTTTCTCATCTAATTATTAAAAAGAATCCTTTTTAAATTTGATACAAAGATAATAAATTCCTAAGTAGAAATGTGTTTTAAGGTTTAAGAAAACAAAAAGAACAACCGGCTTGTTCCCGATTGTTCCTTTTTATTGAGGTTGGATTCTGTTACAATACTCCAAGCCGCCTTTTCATTTTATCGATTTGCGTTTCCCACAAAACTATAGCATCACCTTTTTCGTCAGGTTCAGCAAAATCGGTTATTTGTAAAGCAATTTCGCTCGATAATTCCAATTTGTGGAGTTGGAATTCGAAATATATATTTTCATCGTCCTCGTCTGACCAGCGAAAGCGAATGCTTTGCTGAGGTTTTATACTTATTATTTCTGCCTGATTATCAGATTTACCCCAAAAAAATGTATAAACATTTTCATCTTCGTTAATCGCAACTTCATCGGCAAACCATTCCGATAATCCGTCAATCTGGCTGATCATTCTCCACAAACTTGCTTGTGTGGCACTTCCCATCACAAACTCTATATGAAACTTCTCTTTGAGCATACCTGCTTCACAATAAATCGGGCTCAATATACAACTTTTTTTTCATATAATTGCATTTTGTAACAATTATTTGTGTATTTGTGCAACAGTTAATGAGCTTGAATTTGTCTCTTGTTAAGAGAAAATTTCTTCGAGAAATTT
>DCEG01000022.1:0-5452 GCA_002316835.1 Bacteroidales bacterium UBA1035
CAGGCAGCTATAGACAGAATGCAGCGCATAGAAAACGACCCGCGCACGTGGAATAACTTTGGTGTGGCGTATGCACGCATGGGTGATTTAGGAAAAGCCAAAGAATATTTCGACAGAGCCATTGCCCGGGGCGATAAAGACGCCGAGGCCAACCTGGTTGAATTGCAAAAAGTGGGAAAATAACATGCTATGAAAAATTCTCATAAACTAAACTTTATATATAAACAAACAGAGATTTACTTTAATTAAACTATTACTAATTTTTTAAAATTAAATGGTATGAAACTAAACAAATTATTCTTGATGGGCGCCATTGCTTTAGGGCTGGTGGCATGTAACACAAACGAAATTCCCGATGAGGTGAGCAACAATGCCACCAACTCGTATGCCTCGGTAACGGTGAAATTTCCGAAAGGGTCTACCGTAAGGGCATTACCGGGTGACTACAATCAAAATGGCACCTGGACAGGACGCGACGCTATTGAGACAGTTACTGTATTTTTGGTTAATACAGTGGCCGGTGTGGTAGATTACAACTCTTTTGCCAAAAGTTCTTTTGAAGAAATTGATGTAAATGGCGTTCTGAAACCCAATCTGGCATTGAAAGCCACAGCGGGAGAAAACATCAGAGTTTACACCGTTATCAACGGAGAAGCCGGTATTTTAGCCACGTTGAAAGCAACACCAGCAGGCAGTTTTGCAACTGCGTTTGCGGCTGAAGCTGAAAAAATAGCTTCAGAGGTGGCAAGCTTTGCTAATGGCAAAGAAACCATTATGATGACCAACGATGCGGATAATTATGAAATTACAGTTGCACCGGGTGTTACCGAAAACGATGCCATAGCAGGAACAAACAATCATGTTCAGGTAAATGTTGAACGCGTGGTTGCGCGAGCTATACTGACAGTTGAGCCCACAACTACTGAAGGATGGCCGGTTAACGCGAAGATTGCCGGCGTTGAAACCCAAATTGCTACTGTAACAGACGTTCAGTATGCCGTAGGACAGAGCAACAAAAAATTCTTCATCATGAAGAAAGCCGATTATACAACGCCTGATCCGGTATATAGCTATGTACCGAACGATGCAGCAGAATGGGCTACAAATACTAATTTCGATTATTCCGGCCTCACTGATTTTACAGCACCTCTAAACTGGGCTTATGATGCAACAAATGTAAGCCAACCACTGAACAACGAAGGAACCAGTAAGTTTGTATTGCCTGTAACACACGCGGTTGACAAGGCAACTCCTGCTGAACAAAGAGATTCCTACAAAAAAGGCAATACCACTTATTTCGAAATTCGTGCTTCGTTTATGCCTCTTTTGGTGGATGGAGTTGCTCCAACGTTTACAGTTCCTACAACCGTTTTCTTAGGCGCTAACGACAACAAATTCTACAGCACCAGAGCTCTCGCTGAAGCTCAGGGACAAAAAGCTACAGAATTTAAAGACGGAATTATGAAATATGTACTTTGGTTGAACCCGAACAGTTTAGTGGCCACGGTTGCTGAACCCAATCCTATGGTATCTCCAACGGTTCGTAATCAGGTTTACCACGCTCATGTCAGCGAATTCCTTCGCATGGGTGTACCCAACAACCCGCTTGATCCGAATGATCCGAATGATCCGGCTAACCCGGACAACCCAATTGATCCGACAGATCCGTTGAAAACCGATGTAACTTATCTTTCGGTATCGGTTAAAGTATTGCCGTGGACAATACATACTTACAAATATTCACTCACCGACGGTGAAACCATGTATTAATCAATACTCCACAAAGCGGAGAGGAAGTTTGTTCTTCCTCTCTGAACCAAGAAAAAAATAAAATAATTAATAACCACCTTTAAAAAAATACGAAGATGAATTTACGAAGAAAGATAATCGGACTCCTTTTGATAGTATCAGGGACATTAATGTTGGGAGGTTGCGACGCGGTGATCTTTGAAGATATACTCGATTGTCCCCAAGGTGTATATATAAAATTCTATTCCAAAACGCCTTGCGATGTAGATTCTCTTTATCCTGCCGACATCAAGAATTTGCATGTCTATGTATTCGATACTAACGACAAGTATGTAAATGTTTACACGGCAGATAACGTGACCATTTCGAAAGACTATGAATTTCTTATCCCCATATATCCGCACGGGAAATACTCTTTTGTGGCATGGTCGGGAATCGACAGCCATTATCTCTTGAAAGACCTTCAGACAGGCGTTACCACAAAAGACGATTTGCTATTGCAATTGAAACGTGCATCAGCCGTGGCAGAAAATATAAAAGGCACTACACTGTATGCCGGAACCAGTGAGTATGTTTTTCTTCCCGATCCCGAAGATATTCAAGCCGCTTACTATGAGCACACCGCCATCAATATGAGGGAATACACCAACCGCGTGGAAGTAATTGTGGAAGGATTTTCCAAACCAGAAGACTATGAAGTGGATATCGCTATGCGCAACGGCGATTATGCAGTGAAAGGAAATATTCTGCTCGGCATGGAGATGCTGCACTACCCGCCTGAATATACTTATACAGATAATAAATTGTCTGCCAAATTTACTTTGTTGAAATTAGAAACCGGCTATGATGACTGGCTGACAATTAAAACAAAAGACGGGAAAAAGATTTTCTATCAGGAAGATTTTTTGGGAACACTGCTGTTGCAGAATCCCGATGTAAACTTGAGTTGCGACAATGATTTTGTTATCAAATTTAAAGTAGAAGAAGATAACGGTTCATACTACGTGGTTGAAGTTTGGGTAAACAACTGGCTCATACACACCTACAAAACCGGTGTGGAAGGTGGAGGATAAAGATTGTAAAACAAACAATAGCCTAAATATAATATTGAATTAATAATAACCAGATATACATTACAATATGAAAAATAAAGCTTTACTTTTCGTCTTACTGTTATCGTTCGCAACAAGCTGTGTATTTACGGATGTAAATTCTCCGGTTGGCGAACCTGAGCCGGACGATACGTATATGAGTTTACGATCGTCGCAGATCATGTTACCTCCTGAGGTTGGAGATGTAGAATCTATTACCATAGAATCATTGCGTATTATGATCTTTTCGAAAGCTACGGGACGCTTAATTACTAATAAGCTGTTTGATATATCCGATCTTCCTCTTACTACCAAAGATCCCGATACAGGTTATTGGATTGTCGATTTTTCCGATATAGTGGTAGCAACAAAACCGGGCGAAAGCATTGTGTATGTGGTATTGAATGAGAATATCATGAGTGTAAGCAGCCAAACACTAACCGGCGCATTGAATATGATTTCAACCATCGCGGATATGCAAACACTGGTAAACACACCGTTATCTTATACAAACCCGCTAAGGGTGGTATATGACGCAAACGGGAAACCCATTGAGCCTCCTTTTATTATGTCAACCTTCGATGAGTTTGATATATCGCCAAATATGCCTAAAGAAAATCCTTATATTGCCGATTTACGCGGGCTTAATGAAAGCACTAAAGGTTTCGCTCTGGATCGTACCATGGCAAAGGTAACGCTTGAAAGTATTTCCAGTTATCCAAGATATACCGGAGACCCAACCAATAATCTAGAAACCAGTTATATTTTTATCTTAAAAGTAGGATTAGTAAATGTGCCGATGCAATACCTTTGGTCACCAAATAGACTCAACACTACCCCCCCTGTAAGTCCTCCTTCGTCTCCGGTCCTTCCTGCATATTCCGGTGCTTATCAGACTATCGACTTTGGATTGGAAAACACCACAACAGGTTATTATGACAGAACTTGGAATGGTAGTATTACTGCCACTGCTACTGCCAATGTAGAATGGACGCAATATGGTAAAGGAAATATATATAAAATCGAAGATAATGCTGGTGTTAAATCATATGGGACAGATATAAATCAAGCTATCCCTTATGATACACCACAACCTACTAATTGGAATAAAATTATAAATTCAGGAAATTTCATGGATTTTTTAATGGCGTATTTTTCAGATGGTGGCGGTCAAGATTTCGACTTAGGCAATATTGAGTTTAGTAATACTCAAATAACACCTTTAGTTACGCCCGATTATTGGATTTTGAATGAAAAAAACATATCTTATTATGTTCCTGAACACATCCTGAGTGATAAAACCAATTCTACTAATGCTACTAAACTACACGTTAGAGCTTCTATTGCTTCTATGCCGGATTTTAATCCCGATGATGTTCATTTCTCAGAAGATGAAGTAAATTGGGAAATGGAAAATGGTCAAATAAAATGGACATATATGACAATTACTGAAAATTTTCTGAGACAATCATTTAGGTCAGCGCCACATCCAACCGTACCCGGTAAATATATGTATTATTGGACAGGAAATTCGTTTTGGAGAAAAGCAAGAGGAACAGTAACTCTAGATCTTGGCAATGTGGACTTTGCGCATATCACAGATGGCGACAAAATCAAAGATTTTTATTTACCCATCCAAAATACTCCAACCATCGAAACTCCAACAGATTATAACATCTATCGCAATCACGAGTATAAGTTTTCGGTACATGTCTTGAAACAGTGGGCTGCTACAACCAGAAGCGAAACAGCTTCGCAGGAAAAAAGCAGTATGGTATTAAGATACAACGATAAATAAATAAAATATCACCAAAGTATAAAATCTTTTAGTATTTCAATGTATGGGTGAATTTGCATTTAAAGGTTCCCTTTTGCCGGAATCGTATAGGGTTAGGAAAAAAGAAGAAGAAGATGCCAACTTCTACAATGGAGTAGCACAGTGTGTTCTTCACTTCAGTAACGGCAAATACAAAGTGATCTCGAACAGTGACGCCAATAACTTACTTGCCGTAAATGTAGTGAGTTACAGCAAAGTAGAATTGGATTTAGTAGAACTGGTTTTAAAACATTACAAGAATTCCACCTCAATAGACGATTTAGCCATTCGTTGCGGTTATAAATCTACAAAAACGTTCACCCGTCATTTCAAACAGAAATTCAACACTACTCCCAAGCAATGGTTACTGCAAGTAAAACAAAATGAGCTTGTTCACTATTTAGAAAACACCGATTTACCACTGAAAAAACTGGTTTCCATTTTAGGATTCTCCAATATAACGCATTTGCGAGACTTTTGTGAAAAGAAGCTGGGAATGCCACCCGAGAAAATAAGGAAACCGTAGAAATTAAAATAGCCGTAATTAATCGATTGGTTAATTACGGCTAAAATTATTATACTATTCAACCTGTTATGAAAGCGGCTTTGGTCAACTTTAAACAAACTATTTAAACGAGCATATTCTAATTTTCACCACTTTTCCTAAAAAAAGTTCTTTAGGACGGTCTCCAAAAAAATAATGAAACTTTATCAGCTTTAAAAACGAAACATCTTGAGGATGATTCGTTTTTATTTGGGTCCTGAATACCGTTGTTCTCCGGATCATATCAGTTCA
>DCEG01000022.1:5527-32703 GCA_002316835.1 Bacteroidales bacterium UBA1035
TATCAGCTTTAAAAACGAAACATCTTGAGGATGATTCGTTTTTATTTGGGTCCTGAATACCGTTGTTCTCCGGATCATATCAGTTCACTCTGCCTTTATAATACCCTTTCATACAACGGCTGTCTTCCAGTGCCAGCGAAAACATTAATTCATACGTGCCTGCTCCGTCAATGGTTTTAATCTGTACATTCATGCTCTGAAACCCAATCCTACCCGATCTGTCTCCACTGTAATCAATTCCTTCCACTGATCCCTCCACACTCCAGGGTTCTTTCGGCAAAGGCAGCATAAATAAAGTATCGTTCAAGGTATTCGGAAACGAAAGAATTATATGATATCCTTTATGTTTACCTTGGGCATCAGAATAGAGTTCAAACGTATAGTTTTGATCAGAAAGTATTACGTTCGCTTTCGCAATGGGTACTTTTGCATTCTCAAATGAAAAATAATTAGAACCGGAATTAAAAGTACCTCCCATGTCGGCACAGCTTACTAATAGAAAAGCAACCGATAATAGAGCAAGTTGAATCTTTTTCATGTTTTTGTAAATTATTTAATTACGTTAATGGTTTTCCCAAAAAACATACACAACTGTGCCGGGAAAACATACTTATAGAAATGTTTGTTATACGCGCAAATATCCTTTAAAGTGAAGGATTTTGATTTAAAGAAATATAATTGTATAATTGAACCTCCTGTAGCTTAAATCACTAAGCGAGAATTTACCCATTACAGGAAATAGACATTTTATTGCCAATTTAAGAATATAAAACTCTATAAATTAAACAATAATATAGAATTTTGTCTGTTTTTTACCAAATGTATTCTCTTTTTTCTTATAAAACAAGCGATTACTGATATTTTTAGGACATTTTTATTAAAATAAGCCTTTTTATTAAAATTTCGGACATTTTATCTCTAATAATTGAAAATAAACCGATGATAACCAACACTATTATCATTTTACGAAAAAAGGACAAATATTACACAAATAAAAAGCGAACTGAAATATAAATCAGTTCGCTTTTATTCGCTTCCACAGATTGTTCTAATCGTTGGGTTATACCCAATCTAACCTCCCGGTTATAACAACTCTAACCCTTAGATTAGACTTTCTCTAACGCAGAGGTTAGAGATGTTATAATGGGCGGAGACCTTGAAAACCACTTAATGAAAAAACAATTTGAAAGTATTACCACACCTTCACCAATTCCTTAAAAGTCTTTACCGATGGATCATCTTTTGCTTTTTCAACACCATTTAGTCCATCAATAAATGTTCGGGCACCGCTCCAGAAAGTATGCATAATGCCTTTGTATCGGGTTTTCATTTCATTGGAAGCATTGTTTTTCAACGAGCCTATCATTTGCACCTGATTCACGGCCACTTCGGGTACCCGCCAGGGACAGGCAATTACATCAAATCCTTTGGATGCAAAAAGAACAGGAGTGGGATGTGCTTTTTCGTAATGCCAGTCGTTGATAACCACATCTTTTGGAATTAAATCAATCGCACGATGCGTGTTGTTATAGCTGCCTTCCCAAAGTCCTACTCCGGTTGTTCTTCCGTCGATAAGCCGGTCGCCCCAAATCCACAATTTCTTATTGTTTAAAGTTAAGTGATTCCTAATCTTGGCAACTTCACCGGCAAATAAAACGGCCGGATCACGGCCCTGACAGCGTTCACAATCGTCGTGAGCTATATAAAACACCTCATCCATTCCTGCATGAAAAGCATCGGTTTCGAAAACTTCAATAATCTCATCTACTACATCGAAGGCCACAGCATGAACATCGGGATGTAGCGGACAGTAACTCTTACAGTACAGTCCATCAGGATTGGGCCATTGGTACTCTGCAGGAAGTTTTATGGATGGGGTTTCGTCAAATTGCGGATATACCTCAAGCAGTTTCCCGATCTGACTTGCCCAGGATTGATGCCCCAGTAAATTTACCTGAGGTATCAGATGAATATTATGCCTCTTACAAACAGCAACAATTTTTTTAACATCAGCTTCGGTTAACGGATTGGAAGCACGGAGTTCCGGATGCGATTTATATTCGTAACCGAAATCGACCCGTAATACCAGCGTATTTACTCCGGCGGGAGCCAGTTTGTCGTTAATCAACCGCACAAAATCATCCACGTCTCCTTTCGACGGAGCTCCTATGCACAAGCCTTTTACATCAAAACCGGGCTGTGCGACCGCAGTTGATATCAATCCGATCGACAATAATAAAAAACTGAAAATGAAAGTAATTTTTCTCATATGGTTGCATTTTTGTTAAATTGTTTTTCAAGTTGATTACAAAGATAGTACTTTTCTTTTTAGGGGAATAAAGAGACAACGGCAGTTATCTCAAAAAGAACTTTTGTTTGCAGTTAGCTGTTTTATAAAAGTACTAAATTTGTAAACGGATGAAACAATTCATTTTTTTTACAGTGCTGGTAGTATTTGCGCTCTCATGCACACAGAGCAAAAGTTCAAGCAATCAGACAGAAAATGATTCTACAATTATGGAAAAACCAGCCGATGTTGCTTTGGCTGAAGGAAAATCGTGTTATTTAGGCGTTGTTGGTAAAGACTCTGTTAAAATGGAGATCGATCGAAACGGGATAGACTTCAAAGGCTTTTTATCGTACAAAAGATTTGAATCCGATAGTTCTCTTGGCGAATTAAACGGCACAATTTCAGGTGATACGTTGAAAGGAAATTTCAACTTCTTATCGGAAGGAATGATTTCAATTAATGAAAAGTATTTTCTGGTGAAAGACGGTAAATTGCTGGAAGGAAGGGGAGATATGGTGAATGTGGATGATATGACAATGAAGTTCGAAAATCCATCGCAACTCACTTACGGACAAGGATTTGTTTTAAGCCAGGCCGATTGCTCCAATGATTTTATTCCGAAAGACTACAAAGATTTTTATTACGATTTAAAGAAGAAGTAACTTTCGTTAATTCTGAGTTGGAAACTATAAATAAATGTCATTCTGAACGAAGTGAAGAATCTATCAGATTCCTCGTTTTACCCGGAATGACAATTAAATACGTCTCAAATAACTTTATTCTTCGGTACGGTAGCCACAAACTCTTTCAGGTAAAACGGCTCGAAATAAGCAGAATCGACAAAATCTCCGGCTGAAAAAGCTTGTTCTGCCAGAAAAACCATTGCAGATGCATGTGGTTTTACACCCGAAATAAACGAAGCATTAGGATGTGTAATCATCTCTCTGCATTTTCCGGCTCCGTTGCCGAAAAATGCAACGTTGTGTCTTTCCAACAAATGGATATAGCTGTCACTGTCCACAATATCTGCTGATGTGGTGCGAATAACATTCAAGTCCGTATCGAAAATAGTAGAATAAACCTCCATTCTTCGCGCATCGATCATCGGACACAGTAAACTGTCTGCTTCTACCTTATCTTTCATCATCCATGCCATTATTTTATGCGTAGGAATGGCAATAAGCGGAATGCTCAAGCCATAACTCAAGCCTTTGGCTTCCGATACGCCGATACGTAGTCCGGTATAAGAACCGGGACCGCTGCTAACAGACACTGCATCTATTTTAATATCGTTTTCTCTGGAAAACTGCATAATTTCTTCCACAAAAACTCCTAATGAGGTAGCGTGAGATTGCTCTTGGCTATTCTCCCTACTTAGCAAAACTTGGCTGTTGGACGATAATGCACATGAACAAATTTCGGTTGCAGTTTCAATATGTATAATGGTGAGCATAAAGGGTTACGGGTTGCGGGTTAATTGTGTATTTAAAACCTGATGGTTCATAAAAAAAGACTGCACATTTAACGCGCAGTCTCTTATTTTTCGACCTATTGAGTAATATCAATATCTTCTTTCACGATTTCCATATCCACCGCCTCTGTTACCACCGCCTCTGTTGTTGCTGCGTGGACGATCACCTTCGGCACGGGGACGAGCTTCTGATACAGACAGTGTACGACCGTCGTATTCAGCTCCATTCAACTCTTCAATAGCACGCTGACCATCTTCGTCAGCCATTTCAACAAAACCGTAACCTTTCGATCTGCGTGTTTCTCTGTCAGTAATAATTTTCGCTGAGGTAATTTCTCCGTATTCCTCAAAAAGTTCTTTTAAATCGGCATCGTTAATTTGATAACTTAAGCCAGCAACAAAAATGTTCATGCAAAAAATAAAAATAAAATAAATAAAAAATTTGATTTGTGCAGAAGATAATGTATAAAAGATAAGGTTAATAATTGGTTTACCCCTGTGAAAGAAGAAAATAACTAAATAACAATTTCTGCTATAAAAAACTTTTGCAACAGCAAAGGTAGGAATAAATTTGTTGTAACAAAACAAATTACAAAAAAAAATCAATAAAAAAAACGCCTTCAGTGAATGAACTCTCAACGAAGGCGTTTTTTATAAAAGAGTACGAAATGTTTTCGACTAAGTTTACGATTTGCGATCTCAGAAGTTTCAACTCATAATCTGTCTGCCAACAGGCAGGCTGAAAACTAATCTTGCAATTTCACTCCATTGCGTTCCAACAATGCGTCAATTGTTGGCTCTTGACCGCGGAAGCGTTTGTAAAGAGTCATCGGTTCTTCGGTATTTCCTCTTTCAAGAATATTAACCCTGAAAGATTGAGCGGTCTTCTTATCAAAAATGCCGTTTTCTTTAAACGCAGCGAAAGCATCGGCATCGAGCACCTCTGCCCATTTATAGCTGTAATATCCGGCAGCATATCCGCCCGAAAAGATATGTCCGAAAGCTGTTGACATACTTGCTTCAGGAACAACGGGAAGCAATTTCACCGGAAGCATGGCTTTTTGTTCAAACTCACGGACATCACCGCTAAACGGCTGATTAAGTGTGTGCCATGCCATATCCAGGTATCCGAACGAAAGTTGTCGAAGCGTCAGATATCCGGTATTGTAATTCGCTGCATTTATGATTTTTTGCACCAGTCCGGCCGGCATTTTTTCACCGGTTTGGTAATGGAACGCAAATTTATCGAGATAGTCCTTTTCCACCAACCAGTTTTCCATAATTTGCGAGGGAAGCTCCACAAAATCACGATAAACACTTGTTCCCGACAAGGTTTCGTAGGTAGACTTAGCCAACATTCCATGCAATGCATGTCCAAATTCGTGTAAGAAAGTTTCCACTTCGTCAAAAGTGAGTAACGCCGGTTTTGTTTCGGTTGGGCGGGTAAAGTTCATTACGATGGCTATATGCGGACGGCTGTCCACACCATTTTTAACGAATTGAGATTTAAACGATGTCATCCATGCACCCGATTGTTTTCCTTCTCTCGGATGGAAGTCAGTAAACAGAACAGCAAGAAAATTGCCATCTGCATCCATTACGTCGAACGCTTCCACTTCGGGATGATAAACCGGTGTACTGCTGTTCTTAACGAAAGTGAGTCCATAAAGGTCTGTAGCCAAACCGAAAACACCTTTTTTTACGTTTTCGAGTTCAAAATACGGACGTGTCATTTCATCATTCAGATCGAAACGCTCATCTTTCAGTTTATCGGAATAAAAACTCCAGTCCCAAGGCTGAATTTCTATTGGTTTTCCCTCCATTTTAGCAGCGTAATCTTCTACATCTTTTACCTCCTGACGGGCAGTTTCACCGTAAGCTTTAGCAAGCTGGTTCATCAGGTTATAAACCCCTTTCTCGTTCTTTGCCATTCGGTCTTTCAAAGCATATCCGGCATAATTTTTATAACCCAGCAAATTAGCGATCTGCAAACGCAGGTTTACTATTTTCTCAATATTCTCTTTATTGTCAAACTCTCCACCCATCACACTTTTAGTGCTATATGCCATATAAAGCTTCTCGCGTAAATCGCGTCGGGTGGAATATTTCATGAAACCAATGTAACTGGGAGCCGATAAATCGAACATCCAGCCTTCTTTTCCTTTCAATTTGGCTTTTGCTGCTGCCGCATCTAATACACTTTCGGGCAAACCGGCCAAATCTGCTTTATCGGTAAGCAACATTTCAAATTTATTGGTTTCTTTCAGGTTGTTCTGTCCAAAATCGAGTGTGGTTTTGCTCAATTCCATCGATAACTTCCGGTACGTTTCCTTATCTTCAGCAGATAGAGTTGCACCACTGTTTTCAAATCCTTTGTATGTCTCTTCCACCAAACGGATTTGTTCAGAAAGCAAACCCGAGGAAAGACGATTATCGTAAACTGTTTTTACACGTGCAAACAGTTTTTCGTTTAAGTAGATATTATTATCATGTTCCGACAATTTCGGGCTCAATCGTTGTGAGATCATCATCATCTCATCATTGCTCTCGGCACTCAACAGATTAAAGAAAACACCACTCACTCGTTTCAGCATTTCACCCGAATATTCCATTGCGGCAATGGTATTTGCGAAAGTAGGAGCAGACGGATTCGCAGCAATCGTTTCAATTTCAACCTTATGTTGGCGGATAGCCTCATCAAAAGCAGGTTCGTAATGTTCAATTTTAATTTTATCAAACGCGGGCGTACCATGTTGCGTTTCGAACGGTTTGAAAAATGGATTTTCATCTGCCACAGAGGCTCTAATTATTGTTGTCATAAAAAGTAATACAAAAAATAGTTTTCTCATAACTAAGTGATTATTTGATTTAAAATTGGACACAAAGATAATATTTTTCGCACGAAATACTTATTGTATTCGTTTGTTTTATTCTTCGACTTGCCGGTTTAACGGAAACCTTGTAAATTTGAGCGATCAATTACATTAATATGAACAATTCCAAAATTTTTTCAATGCCCTTTGCAAATGTTTATCCGCTCTACATTCAAAAAGTGGAAAAAAAAGGACGTACCAAGACCGAAGTAGATGATATTATTTCCTGGTTAACAGGCTATGATGAGAAATTATTGCAGCAGCAAATAGATAAAAATGTCGATTTCGAAACATTCTTCGGTGAAGCACCGCAAATTAACCCGAATGCTTCAAAAATTACAGGAGTAATTTGTGGGTATCGGGTTGAAGATATTGAAGATGAGCTGATGCAGAAAATTCGTTATTTAGACAAATTAATTGACGAATTGGCAAAAGGAAAATCGATGGAAAAGATTTTGAGAAAGTAAAAAAACTCTTGTTTGTTATGCCGGGATACCAGCATCCCTGCAAACAAGAACTTTCTATTTCATTATATAAATCAAATCTCGCAGATCACATGCTGATTCTCATCAAGAAACTTCATTAAACCTCCTCAGCTTTAGCTTTATACGCCATAGCATAAAACCGGATTTGCTTGATAACCGAAAGCAATCCGTTGGAACGTGTAGGTGAAAGATGTTCGGTTAGTCCTATTTCTTTCATAAAGCGCAAATCGGCGGCAAGAATTTCATCATAAGTACGTTGATTAAAAACACGTAAAACCAATGCCAGCAGTCCTTTCACGATTAACGCATCACTCTCGGCCTGAAAGTATAACTTACCATCTCGATAATCGGTCTGCAACCACACACGACTCTGGCAACCTTTGATCAGGTTATCGGGTGTTTTATATTTTTCGTCAAGCGGGGCAAGGCCATTGCCTTGTTCAATAATGTAAGCGTATTTGTCCATCCAGTCATCATAGATGCTGAATTCGTCTATAATTTCTTGTTGTATTTGGTCTAGTGTCATTATACGTTTGATTTTATGAGTCACGAGTGCGGAGTAGAGACGCGATTAATCGCGTCTCTACCAGGGCAGCCGTAGATTGTTCCATTCATTTTCAATTTATATTATTTCTCCCTGTAAATCACCTCCATCACCGTTTGTCCGGCGGCATTGAGTGTTTCTTTGCTGATATTTCGCATATCATCGTTAAGTGTGTGCCAATGCGGCGCAAAACCATGATCGCTATCTTTTAAATTGATGATATTCGCACACGGAATACCTCTTTTTTCAATGACCGGGACGTGGTCGTCTGTGATGTAACTACCGTTTCGTTGAACAAAGAATTGTCCGTAACCTAAGTTTGAAGCCATACTCCAAATTTTTGAAACCACGTTTGAAGCATGTTGCATAGAATAACCTTCCCTTAGAAACGTGGCGTTTGCAGCACCCACCATATCGAGCAAAATTCCGTAAGAAGCTTTATAATTAGCCGTGTGCGGATTTTCCGACCAATATCGCGAACCAACACACCACCATTCACCGGAAACAAAATTCTTATCGAATGATGCTTGTCCCCAATCTTCCAGATCGAAAAAGATAATATCAATTCCCACATCGGCAGGACGTTGTTGCAATTGTCGGGCAATTTCCAACAAAACCCCCACTCCACTCGCACCATCATCGGCACCGGCAATCGGTAGTTTCTGCCTTTCGGCATCCGGTTCTTCATCGGCAAACGGGCGGCTGTCCCAATGAGCAAACAGCAAAACACGCTTCTCTTTTCCGGGTTGATAACTACCGATAATATTCCGGATCTCTATATTTTGTCCGTTATAATGCGTTATATTGGCTTTTTGCTCAAAAACAGTTGCACCGAAACCGGCAAGTTTTGTCGCCAGATAATCGCAGCAAGCGTTGTGCGCCTGAGTTCCCGGAACCCGTGGCCCGAAACTGACCTGTTTTTCAACAAAACTATATGCACTATCGGCATTAAAATCGGGAGAAGTTTTGATATAAGAGGTGCTTGCGGGTTCCCTACCCGTATTCTTCTGCGATTGGCATGAATTACACGATACGGAAAAAACAAAACCAATTGTTAAAAGCAAAAGTACGAATAGTGAATTTAGTTTTTTCATCAGTTATTTTTCTGATATGTGAAATTAGAAATACCGATATTCTTGTATGTTTCTTTTAACGCTTCCTCGTCGTCTGAAATAACCAACAGCTTGTCTCCATCATGAAGTTCGGTTTGCCCGGTTGGGATGAAAAACCTTTCGCCTCGTTTCACCATTACCGCCAGGGTTTTATCAGGCAAAGGCATCTCCATCAGGTTTTTACCGTGTCTCAATGTTTCTTCAGTAATAATAATCTCTGTCATTGCCGATTTTATTTCTTCGGAAAACTCAACATCGAAATCTTCAAAACTTTTGTATTTGTTGGGTTTTTCGGCCAAACCAAGCCATTTCGCAACTATGGGGAGCGAAGTTCCCTGATACAACAAGGAAACAATAGTTATTACAAAAACGACATTAAAAATTGTTCTCGCACCCGGAACATCTGCCGCCAACGGTAATATGGCAAAAATGATGGGTACAGCTCCGCGTAACCCTACCCACGAAATATAGGTTTTATCGCGAAACGATATTTTTTTAAAAGGAATAAGACAAAGAAAAACAGTGACCGGACGTGCTATGAAAATCATGAAAAGAGCAATGATGATACCCGGTATCAATACCGGAACCAACTCAGTGGGATTAACCAGCAATCCTAACGTCAAAAACAAGAGAATCTGACTCATCCACGCAAATCCGTCCATAAAGTTCATCGATGTACGTTTGTGTGCAAACCTGGAGTTTCCGATCACCAGGCCGGCAATGTAAACTGCCAGATATCCGTTTCCTTTTAAGTAATAAGTAACGGCAAAAATAAATATACCGGTTATAAGCAGTAACACCGGATACAGGGATGCATTATCCATTCTGATGCGATTTATGATAACCACGGCAAATCTTCCTAAAAAATATCCCAACAATGAACCGATTACCAATTGAATAATAATATTGACAAAAACCATCAGATAATTGGGATCTCCGCCAATATTTATAATACCAATAAAGGTGATCGTAAGCATATAAGCCATCGGATCATTACTTCCGCTTTCCAGTTCGAGCAATGGACGGAGATTATTTTTCAACGTAAGCCCTTTAGAGCGAAGAATACCGAAAACCGACGCCGAATCGGTAGATGAAACAGTAGAAGCCAGCAACATAGCTGTAAGAAATCCAACCCCCAATCCCGCATAAACCTGATCGGACAACCACCAGGTAAAAACACCCGTAATGATGGCGGTTATAAATACTCCCAGTGTTGCCAAGATAACTCCGGGCTTAATTACAGGTCTTATTTCCCTGAATTTCGTATCTAAACCTCCTGAAAAAAGGATAAGAGTTAAACAAACTGTTCCGATGGCTTGTGCTATTTGGATGTTTTCGAATCTGACACCAAATCCGTCACCTCCAAAAATCATCCCCACCAACAGGAAAAGTAACAAAACAGGGACGCCAAATTTATGCCCGGCTTTGCCCACTACCATACTCACGAAAAAAAGAAAAGACCCGATAAGCAATACAAGTTCTGTCGTAAGTTCCATTCTTATTGTGTTAGAATTGTTTGAAAATTATTTGATTTTCTTTCACAGCCAGTCTTGCAGTTTTTCCCATAACGAGTGGAAAATTGTATTTTACGTGACCTGCCGGAAAATCGAAACAAACCGGAAAGTCGTATTCTGCCACTGCCTGTGCTATAGATTCGTATAGCGCCAGATACATATCGTTATCTTCAGTATAATCGCTGAATTGACCCACAATTAATCCCGATATTTTATCAAAGATGCCGGCAAGCTTCAATTGATTGATAAATCTGTCCACTTTATAGGGTTCCTCTCCGATATCTTCAATAAACAGTACTCCTTTTTTAGGAATTTTGGCATATTTAGTTCCCAAAAGCCCACAAAAAACAGAAAGATTGCCTCCAAACAGTTTTCCTGATGCTTTACCTTTTCGATTCAGATGAGCATAATTTGCAAAAGGAATATCGTATATAATGGGTTCTCCGGCAACGATGGCTTTCGTGAAACGGACGGAAATATCAGCAGGCCCTTCTTCGGCAAAATGCTTTGCCATAGGTCCGTGAATGGACATAATTCCGTTGCTTTGCAACGCAGCGTGCAGAACGGTAATGTCACTGTAACCAATAACCCACTTGGGATGTTGTTTTATACCGGTGAAATCGAGTTTATCAAGCAAATGAACCGTTCCGTATCCACCACGTGAGCAGAAGATCAGTTTTACATCGGGATCGTCCATAGCCTGTTGTAAATCCGATAAACGTTGCTCCACAAACCCGCTAAAACGACCGGTATGACACAAGGCATTTTCGGAAACTTCTACCCCCAGTCCCCACTCGCTGAGCACAACGGCAGCTTTTTCCACCAACCCGGCATCGATTTTCCCGGCAGGCGAAAGAATAACTGCTTTATCGCCGATTTGTAATTTTGGAGGTTGAAGCATTTATGAGTTCGAATTTTAAACTTCAGACACCAGAAGTCAGGTTTTTATATTGTCTGAAATCTGGTGTCTGATATCTTTTATCTGTTTTTATGCATCAATGTGCGCGTATGTAGCATTCTCTTCGATGAATTCCCGGCGTGGAGCAACATCCTCGCCCATCAGCATCGAGAAGATCATATCGGCGTCAGCCGCATTTTCGATGGTTACCTGACGAAGCGTACGTTTATCGGGATTCATTGTTGTTTCCCAAAGCTGCTCGGCATTCATTTCTCCCAAACCTTTGTATCGTTGAGAGTGAACGGCATTCTCGTTTCCATCGGCATATTTATCGATAAACGCCTGGCGCTGACGATCGTCCCAGCAATATTCTTCAATTTTCCCTTTTTTACAAAGGTAAAGTGGCGGAGTGGCAATATAGACGTAACCGTTCTCGATAAGCGGTTTCATATAACGGAAAAAGAAGGTCAGGATAAGCGTGGCAATGTGACTTCCGTCCACATCAGCATCGGTCATTATCACCACTTTGTGGTAACGAAGTTTCTCTATATTCAGCGCTTTGGAATCTTCTTCCGTTCCAATAGTTACACCTAAAGCAGTATAAATATTGCGGATTTCTTCGTTCTCAAATACACGATGAGTCATCACTTTTTCCACGTTCAGAATTTTTCCGCGAAGCGGAAGAATGGCCTGAAACATGCGATCTCGGCCTTGTTTGGCAGTTCCACCAGCCGAATCTCCCTCCACGATAAAGATTTCGCATTTTTCGGGATCTCTGTCGGAGCAGTCGGCTAATTTTCCGGGAAGTCCCCCACCCGATAACGGCGATTTCCGCTGGATCAATTCCCTGGCTTTACGCGCAGCATGGCGGGCTGTAGCAGCAAGAATCACTTTCTCTACAATGATTTTCGCTTCTTTCGGATTCTCCTCCAAATAATTATTCAACGCCTCTCCAATAGCCTGATCTACGGCGCCCATAACTTCACTATTCCCCAGTTTGGTTTTCGTTTGCCCTTCGAATTGCGGTTCAGCAACTTTTACCGATAACACGGCAGTTAGTCCTTCCCGAAAGTCGTCACCGCTGATTTCAACCTTCACTTTTTCAAGCATTTTGGAATCCTCGGCATATTTCTTCAGTGTGCGTGAGAGCCCTCTGCGAAAACCGGTAAGGTGAGTTCCACCCTCAATGGTGTTGATGTTATTTACGTAAGAGAATATATTTTCGTTATACGTTGAGTTGTATGTCATCGCTATCTCGATGGGAATTCCTTGTTTTTCGGTAATGATGTGAATGGGTTCCGAAATTAACGGTTCTTTCGCCTTGTCGATGTAACGCACGAACTCTTCAAGACCGTTCTCCGAATAAAAACTTTCCGTTTTAAAAGTGCCGTCTTCTCTTAAATTTCTTTTGTCGGTAAGTGTCAGCGTTACGCCTGCATTCAGAAAAGCCAGTTCGCGAAGTCGTGTAGACAGAATATCATAGCGATATTCGTTAACGATGAAGATCGTATCATCGGGCTTAAAAGTTACTATGGTTCCTGTGATATCGGTATCACCGATCACCTGTACATCGGCATAAGGCTTTCCGCGTGAATATTCCTGAACATGGATCTTTCCACCGCGATGAATTTCGGCTTTGAGATACATGGAAAGCGCATTCACACACGATACACCGACCCCATGTAGTCCTCCTGAAACCTTGTAAGTTCCCTTATCGAATTTGCCTCCGGCGTGTAATACCGTAAGCACCACCTCGAGTGCAGATTTCTTTTCTTTCTCGTGATAATCTACCGGAATTCCTCGTCCGTTATCGGTAACGGTGATGGAATTATCTTCATTGATGGTAACATTTATTTCGTTGCAATATCCGGCAAGCGCTTCGTCGATAGAGTTATCAACCACTTCGTAAACAAGATGATGAAGTCCTTTTTCGCTCACGTCTCCGATGTACATCGCGGGGCGTTTACGTACCGCTTCCAACCCTTCAAGTACCTGAATATTCTGTGCGGAATAATTCCCGCTTGCCGATTTTTTTTCTTCTTCTGTCATTTTAATCCTTTAATTATCTCTCTGAGAATTAGTAATTTATTCATATTAGCGTTTAGGCTAAAAAATCGAACAAATATACGAAAAATTTGCCGTTCAGCCAACCGTTTTTCGTTTTTTTAGCACAAAAAAAGCGGCTGAAATGCCGCTTAAAACTCATAATCGATGGCCGCCCGCTCCGTTCGCACCTTAACAATAAATCCTCCCACTTTTTGGTGTTCGGGATGCGAAATATAAGTCTTTAAATCTTCCAGATTCTTAAATTCACTGTCGAGCATAATATCGTGATTACCCGCAGGAGCATCGGCATGATTTATCGATACTTCCATTTTAAGAATTTCGGGGATCAACTCTTTCAGCGCTTCAAGACGCTGTTTTATTATCGCCGCATTCACGGCTCTCGAATTACCTTCGGCTTCATCAGCCAGCTTAAAAAGCACAATGTGCTTGATCATAAATTGTTGATTTTTAATTCATCTTATAATGTATTCCTGAGACTTAGTCAAAGTCCAAAATTACTAAAAACATTATCTGAAAGATCAAAGAAGCTCCTTATTTTTTGTAACTTTGCTTTGAGCATAAACTAAAATCGAAAAAATTAAACAGTTATGAGTACAGGAACAATTATTACCATCGTGGGCGTTCTGGTAATTGTATTGGCGTTTTTCCAATACTACAGCGCCGGCAAAAAGAGAAGGCGAAGATACAGGGACAAAAAGTAATAAATTTTGTGTTTAATTGCCGAAGAAAGATAAAAAAAGCCGAACATAAATGTCCGGCTTCATCTATTTTGATGAAATAAAAATCAACCCAACTTGCTAATATGAGCAGCCAATTTAGACTTCAAGTTATTAGCCTTATTTTGGTGAATAACTTTTTTCTTCGCCAGTTTATCTAACATCGAACAAACCTCGGGATACATTTTCGTCGCTTCTTCCTTTGAAGTTAAAGCGCGCAATGCACGTACCGAATTCCTGGTTGTGCGTGAAACGTAACGATTTGATAAACGACGAACTTTTGTCTGTCTGATTCTTTTTTCTGCTGATTTGTGATTTGCCATTATCGTTGACTTTTTAAATCTTTTTTTATTGTAGCCCATAGGGGAATCGAACCCCTCTTTCCAGAATGAAAATCTGGCGTCCTAACCGATAGACGAATGGGCCATTTGAGATGCTAACCCGAAAGAAAAATTAACCTTTCCTCAAATTGCGAGTGCAAAGATAGAACCTTTTTCGAGATCAACAAAATTTTGCATATATTTTTTCTCAAAAAACTTTATTTTAAATCGAAAAAAGAAAAAATATATGTCAAACAGAATTTTAAACCTCGATAAATTGGATATTTGAAAAATAATTTCTAATTTTGCACCCCGATAATTCAGCAACAAATAAAACATCAGATAAAATGAAAAGAACATTTCAACCCTCTAACAGAAAGAGAAGAAACAAACACGGTTTCCTTTCGAGAATGGCAACCAAAAACGGAAGAAAAGTATTGGCTGCCCGCCGTGCAAAAGGAAGAGCAAGATTAACCGTTGCCGATTAATCAGAAAAGACTTTCAACTTACTAAAAGCAGGAATATGCGACGCATATTCCTGCTTTTTTGTTATGTTTCATCGAACATATAAAACTCTTTGCCGGTAAAAAACTAAAAACAATCATTTTTTTTATACTTTTGTAGAGAAATTTCAACATCATATTTTAAGTATGAGTACAAAACCTGTTATTAAGAATTTTCCCGGAAACAACATTCTCCTCAACATAGTGGCAATTGGGGTTGTTGCTGTTCTTCTGCTGATACTTACCCTGCTTTTTCTGAATGTGTACACTCGTCACGGACAAAACGTGATAGTGCCTCAGTTGCAAGGACTTCAGGAAGAAGAAGCCGATGCCATTCTGAAATCAAAAGGATTGGATATCCAGGTAGTGGATTCTATTTTTAAAAAAGATGCTGTTCCCGGCTCCATCATTGATCAAACGCCAAAGCCAAACAACAAAGTGAAGGAAGGCCGCGATATTTACGTTACTATTTATGCCCGTAACCCACAGCAAATTTCCGTCCCCGGCCTGGTGGATTTCTCAACACGTCAGGCCGTAGCATTGCTCAATTCCATCGGATTTACGCAAATTGCCATCGAGGAAGTTCCTGCTCAGTATAGCGGATTGGTTATGTCGGTTGAGTATCGGGGGAAAAAACTGATGCCAGACGAGCAAATCCCTGCCGGATCACCTCTTAAGTTAGTGGTAAGCAGCGGATTTGTTGACGACTCACTTAACCTGAACAGGGAATACGTGGTTTCGCCGGGACAAGCAAGAATGGCTCCGGACTCTACTCAAAACACGCCGACTCAACCCTCGAATATTGACGAATCATTCTTTTAATTAGAAGTGTTAGAAAACGATCTCGATGATATACAGGATTTATCGGAAGAAGACGATGAACTGATCGTCGGCACATCCGATAATCAAAAATTCGAGCATTATCGATTTGTAGCCGATAAAGGACAAAGTCTGCTGCGAATCGATAAATTTTTATCAGACCGTATTGAAGGTATTTCCAGAAACCGTATTCAACAGGCAGCCGATGCTGATTGTATCCTCGTAAACGGAGCAGCCGTAAAATCGAGTTACAAAGTAAAACCCCTGGACGTTATTACTATTGTAATGGATCGTCCGAGGAGAGAATTGGAAATTCTTCCCGAAGACATTCCACTCAATATCGTTTATGAAGACGATGATTTGATGGTTATCAATAAACCGCCGGGTATGGTAGTACATCCCGGACACGGAAATTACACCGGAACTTTAGTAAACGCAATAGCGTTTCATTTGCAATACGAACACGGAATGGATATGACCGATCCGCGACTGGGATTGGTTCATCGGATTGACAAAGATACATCGGGATTGCTGCTCGTGGCGAAAACACCCGATGCCAAAACGCACCTTTCAGCACAATTTTTCAACAAAACCACCAAACGCCGCTACGTGGCGCTGGTGTGGGGAAACGTTGCCGACGATGAAGGCCGTATCGAAGGAAATATCGGACGCGACCCGAAAGACCGCATGCAAATGCGCGTTTTCGAAGACGAAGAGCACGGAAAACCTGCGGTTACACATTACAAAGTGTTGGAACGGTTTGGCTATGTAACGCTTGTTCAGTGCGAACTGGAAACCGGACGTACACATCAGATCCGTGTGCATATGAAACACATCGGGCACACACTGTTCAACGACGAACGTTACGGTGGCAACGAAGTACTTCGCGGAACGCATTTTGCAAAATACAAGCAATTTGTGTATAATTGTTTCGCCATTTGTCCGAGACAATGTTTGCACGCGCAAACCCTCGGATTCGTTCATCCGCGAACGGGAAAAGAAATGTTTTTCGAGAGTGAGTTACCACAAGATATGTCGGATATTATTGAAAGATGGAGGACATATACGGAAGCAAGAGAAATCAGAAATTAGAAATCAGAAATTTGAAGATGAAAAAAAACATCGCTATTGTTTGGGGAGGCTATTCGTCAGAAAAAGAGGTTTCGGAACGAAGTGCCCAAGGCATATACTCTTTTATCGATAAAGAGAAATATAATCTTTATAAGGTGAAAATTGACGCGCAGGTGTGGGGAGTTGAATTTAACGGAGAAACATACCCTGTAGATAAAAACGATTTCAGTTTCACGGCAAACGGACAAAAAACTGCGTTTGATTTTGCTTATATCACCATCCACGGCACTCCGGGAGAAGACGGTATTTTGCAAGGCTACTTCGACTTGCTTCGCATACCCTACTCCAACTGTGGAGTACTAGCTTCGGCGTTGACTTTCAGCAAGTTTACGTGCAATAACTTTCTCAAAAGTTTTGGGTTCAAGGTGGCTGAATCGGTTGTGCTTCGTAAGAACGATTCGTACGATACCGAAACAATCGTAAAAAAATTAGGCTTGCCCGTTTTTGTTAAACCTAATGTAGGAGGCTCCAGTTTTGCAACCACTAAAGTAAAAGAAGCGTCACAACTGAAACACGCAATCGATGAAGCTTTTGGCGAAGCTCCCGAAGTGATGATCGAAAGTTTTATATCGGGTACAGAAGTAACCTGTGGATGCTATCAGGGAGGAAAAGGTTTTCAGCGCTTGCCGCTCACCGAAGTAGTTACCGAAAATGAGTTTTTCGATTACAATGCCAAATACAAAGGACAGGTAGATGAAATTACCCCTGCCCGGATTCCTGACGACATTGCAAAACAAATTCAGGGGCAAACCGAACGGATTTATCATCTTATCGGTGCAAAAGGTATCATCCGTGCAGATTACATTATTTCCGGCGGTGTTCCTGTTCTGCTGGAAGTAAATACCACACCCGGAATGACCGAAACCAGTTTTATTCCACAACAGGTGCATGCTGCCGGACTCGATATTTCCGATGTGATGACCGATATTATTGAGTACGAATACAATAAAATAAAAAAATAACCTTAGAAAACTACGGAGTAACTTATCGATACAAATTATGGAAGAAAATATTAAGCAGAATTTCGACGATATTCGTCCTTTACACGACAATGAAGTACCTTCGGCTGTTAAATCTCTGATAAATGATCTCTATTTTCGCAGAGCAGTTGAACCGATGATCAAGCCAATTTCGTGGGAAATATTTAGCGGAGCCATGCTGGCGTGCAAATCGGTTAATGATTTTCAGGGCACCATCATTTATCCGTTTATGAAACAACTTATCGCAAAAACCACATCGGAACTGACGGGTATCGGATTTGATGATCTTAAAAACGGTTCAAGCCATATCTTCATTTCCAATCACCGCGATATTGTATTAGACGCCGCATTTCTGAACATTTTGTTTTTTGACGAGAAAATTAACACATCCGAAATTGCCATTGGCGATAACCTGCTAATTTATCCGTGGATTACCGAACTGGTAAGGCTTAACAAAAGTTTTATCGTAAAACGAGGTGTTTCGGTACGCGAAATGCTGGATACTTCCAGGCATTTATCGGAATATATTTTCGATACTATCGTCAACCGGAATCAGTCCATCTGGATTGCTCAACGCGAAGGCCGGGCAAAGGATTCAGATGATAAAACACAGACCAGTCTGTTGAAGATGCTTACACTCTATAACAGTTCAAAACCGGTAGAAGCACTTAAGTCAATAAATATCGTGCCGCTTTCCATTACATACGAATTCGATCCCTGCGATTTTCTCAAAGCAAAAGAATATCAGCTTAAAAGAGATAATCCGGAACACAAGAAAAGTCAGGCCGATGATATCGAAAATATGCGGACGGGCATCATGGGTTTCAAAGGAAAAGTCTTTTTCAAGTTTGGGAAACAGATTAACGATGAACTTTCGCAAATCGGTACTGAAGCAAATCGTACGCAAATACTGGAGTCCGCTGCCAACGCTATCGATACGGAAATTTATAAAAACTATGTTTTCTTCCCCATGAACTACATTGCTTATGATTTGATGGAAAACAGCAACAAGTTTATCGATAAATATACGGAAGAAGACAAGGTAGCATTTGATAAATACATTGACGGACAGATAGTAAAAATTGATATTCCGAACAAGGATTACGATTTTTTACGTGAAAAACTGATCGAGATGTACGGAAATACGGTAAAGAATTTTGTTTCAGTAAAATAACGTTGTGCATTGAGTAGAACTTGAAACGATGAAATGGAAATATTTCGCATATCTGACGGTTTTTTTTCTCATTGTCCTTGCGTGTGATAAGGAAGACAAACGTGTCGATAATTTCCTGGTGGAATTTGCCACAGTTGTGAAACCTGCAGACAAGATAACTTTCCAGCTAGACAACAATAAAATACTTATTCCGAAAGAATTGAAAGATTATTCGGGTAACAACGGGCAACGTGTTATTCTCAATTACACTCCTTTACGCGGGGATACCGTGAAAGTAAACAATGTTTCCGATATTTTTACGGGGACCGTACAAGAAATCAGCGCTGTTGCCGATCTAGTCAAGGACCCTGTAAAAATACAGAGTATTTGGGTAGGCGGAAACTACCTGAACATGATTCTTGAAATAGAATACTACGATAAAACACACACCATCGGGTTATTTCGCGACACCCAATCACCCACAATCAACTTATATTTCGCCCACACCAAAAACGACGATCCGCGCGGATATGTCAAAAAACTGTCCGCTTCCTTCTCACTTTCTTCCATTAAATCTGTCGATGGCTCCCCCACTCCATTTCGGATAAATATTAACACATACAGTGGTGTGCGGGTGTTTGAGTTGGAGGTGAAATAGACAAGGTAATTCCGACAGTTATTTGGGCCGTCTTAGGTATCTTATTCCCAAGCTTTTGATTTCTTATTTGTAGACGGACATTCAAAAAAATGCCCCGCAGATAGGCGAGGCGCTAAATGTTTTCACAACGGAATAATCCTTATTGTGAATTGCTTTTAAAACTTTGTGCTTCAAAAGTACAACTTATTTGTGTTTTTTACAATTTTTTTCAAAAAAATATTTAACTTTACCCGAAAACAATTCTAATACGTTATAAAATAAGAATTTGTATATCTTAGCTAATAAACTTATCACACCTTATGGATAGAGCAACGTTCCTAAAAATTACGGGATCCGGAGCAGGAAGCTTTCTTTTTTCGGGCTTAGAGATGAAGGCTGAAAGCTTGAGATACGAACTCAGAAAAGTAAAAATCTACGACAACTATGTTCGCGGAGTAAACTTCAGAAAGAACGATTTCCTTTCTCACATTCCCCAAGTAAACGACGTGTTACAATTAGAGCGCGAACCCGACAACAAATACGACCGCTTTGCAATAAAAGTACAAAAAGATGGGAGGTTCCTTGGCTACATCGCCGCTTACGAAAATATTACCCTCGCGTTACTTATGGATCAGGGCGTACGCCTAGAAGCCTCTGTCAGCAAAGTTTCCGAAAATATAACTGATAAAAAATATCTGGACAAAGTGTTTTCCGTTCAGATTTTCGCAAAACTTCTTGTTCCTTTCGACCACTTAAAAGTGAACGATTTAGGAAAAGAAAGAGCAGATGATGTGGAGGATGTTTATAGGAAAGGTATAATAAAATAAAAATATTATGAAAAAAATTTTAGGACTAGATTTGGGAACAAACTCTATTGGTTGGGCATTGATTGAGATAGACCACGGACAAAGATATGTGAAAATCATTGGGCTTGGTTCGCGCATTTTACCTATGGACTCTGGAGAAATTGGCGATTTTGAACAAAGCGGTAAGATTAAAAGTTCTGCTGCTCAAAGAACTGAAAAAAGAGGCCCAAGGCGTCTAAATGAAAGATATTTGCTAAGAAGAGACAGATTACATCTGGTACTTGACTTACTCAGTGCACTACCCGAACATTATAAATTGGAAATTGACTTTACCAATGTGAAAGGTGAAAAAAGTGGCAAGTTTAAAGCTAATAAAGAACCAAAGTTAGCTTATCTTCCAAAGCAAAAAGGAGAGAAAGCAAAGTTTATTTTTATGGATTCGTATGTGGAAATGATTGATGATATAAATGTCAATAATATCAAAAACACTAAAGGGAATCGGATTCCCTATGATTGGACATTATATTACTTACGACAAAAATCTCTTTCCAAAAAAATAAGTTTAGAAGAATTAGCCTGGGTATTATTGAGCTACAATCAGAAGAGAGGATATGAAAAGACAGAGATTGAAGACAAGTCCACAAAAGATAATGAATTTATTGAGGAACTTGATTTGCGTGTTAAAGAAGTGATACCCAAAATAGATAAAGCAGGTAATAAACTTTTTGAAATTCATTTAGATGGTAATGATGGTTTTGTTTATTATGAGTATTCTGATATTCAAATGACATTTGAAAATGATATAAAAGAAATCATCAAAACATCAAAAGTAGATGACGAAGGAAATACCGATAACAAAAATACACAATTTAAAATAGTTGACATTTATCCTTTAACCATTACCGATGTTAAATATGAAAAAGACAATGAAAAGCATAAGTACACGCTGACTTATGATAATGGGTGGAATGAAGTTAAAGATCAGAAGAACTTTACATTCAAATATAAAAATGCACTTAACAAGACATTTGATTATATAGTAACAACTGTTTATGATATTAATGGGGAAGTAAAAAATCAACAAGGTAAAGAAAGAACACTTCGGGAACCTGATTTTAGTGACAACTCATCTGATTGGACACTACTTAAAAAGAAAACAGAGAAGGAGGTATTAGCTTTTAACATAGATCAAGGATTAAAAAAAGAAGATGGCAGTGCTCAAAATTTCATTTCTCCCAAAATCTACAATGTTCTAAAAAATGATGCTAAATCAAATATTCACACAAAAATTATTGGCGGAATGTTCCAAGTAGTGGACAGGGATTTTTACAGAGAAGAGCTGAGCCAAATTATTACAACCCAGAAACAATTTCATACAAGTTTAGAAGACAAAAAGATATTCGAAAAATGTGTTGAAACACTTTATCCTAAAAACAAAAACCATCAAGATGCACTGTTAAAAAACAAAGATGCAATTCAGTATCTTTTAGTTGAAGATGTTTTACTGTATCAAAGACCACTTAAAAGTAAAAAATCGGAAATTGCAGATTGTAAGTATGAAATAAGATATTGGAAGGATATAGAAGACAAAAATGGCAATCCATTAAAAGAAGTTGATATCGAAACTGGAGAAATTTATGTAAAAAAAGAGCCTGTTTATATTAAAGCAGTCTCAGCATCGCATCCATATTTTCAGGAGTTTAGGATTTGGGATAAATTGCATAACTTAAAATTAATCCAACTTTCAAAAGAAGTTGATGGTAATACTTTAACCAATCAAGACATTACAAAAGAATATTTTAAAAGTGAGAAAGAATACCAAGAACTTTTTGATGAAATAAACAATAGAAAATCATTTAGCCAAGAGCAATTTCTCTCTTATTGTAAAAAGAAATTCAAGATTGATTACAAACCCAAAGACAGCAACTTTACGTGGAATTTTCCAGAAGATGAGGAAATAAAGGGGAATGAAACTCGTGTAAGTTTTGTTACGCGATTTAAGCGATGTGGTTTTTCGAATTATATCGATTTTCTGACCCAAGAAAAAGAATTAGAATTGTGGCATTATCTTTATTCTGTAAGCTATAAAGAAAGAATAACTAACGAGAATAAAAGTATAAATACTTTTTTCAAAAACTATTTCAAAGACTTTGATATTAATCTGGAAATTAAAGAAAAAATCGTCAATGATTTTGTAAACTATCCAAAATTTGATTCAAAGTATTGTGTTTATTCCGAAAAAGCTTTAAAGAAGTTTATTCCCTTGATAAATATGGGAGAAAACAATCAGAAGTATGCTTGGAAAAATGAAAAATGGTATCAAGATTGGCAGAAAAGTCTTGATGCTCGTAAATCTGAAATAATTGAGAGATTAAAGAGTATCGATTTTGAGAAGGATGATATAGATTATTCAAAGGCAGTTCATATAAACGTTGATTTGCAAAAGAGAGAAATTCCATTTCCAAAAGGTCTTTTCAATACATTTAGAGAATTTGAAAAGGTTGAAGAATTCGAGAAATTAAATTTAACCCAAGCATCATATCTCATTTATGGCAGACACTCTGAATTGGCTCAAGCAAAGTATTGGACTTCGCCCGACGATATAAGAAAGCAACTTCATCAAGAGTTAAAACAGCATTCATTGAATAATCCTGTTGCCGAGAAAGTTATTTTAGAAATGATGCAAGTAGTTGCAGACATTTGGGAATTTCTTGGAGAAAAACAGAAAAACTACTTCTCTGAAATCCACTTAGAAGTAGGTAGAGAGTTAAAAAAATCAGCCAAAGAAAAAGAAGCTGAAACTAAACGGATGTCCGATAATCGTTCTCAAAACAAAAGACTTCGTCAAGTACTCGAAGAATTCCTTGCAAACAGCCATTATAATGCCAATCCAAAAAATTCTGACCATTTCGAGCGATTAAAAATAGCAGAAGAAGGTGCCGAGCACAGAAGCAATATAGATAAGAAGTTTTTTGAGGATAATGAAAAATTAAAAGCAGGGAATATAACCAAAAAGGATATTGATGAAATTCTTAAAAAGAGCTACGTTTCAAAAGAAGATTTTGAAAAATACAAACTTTGGATAGAGCAAGGTTATCGCTCTCCATATTCGGGGCAAATAATTCAGCTTACAGACTTATTTGATGGAACAAAATTCAATATTGACCATATTTTTCCACAAGCATTAGTAACCAATGATTCGTTGAGTAATAAAGTTGTTGTTGAAGTAGACTTAAATAAGCTTAAGGACAATAGAACGGGTAGAGATTTTATTCAACAACAGCGAGGTCAAAGCTACTTGGGTATTCCTGTTTGTAGCGAAGAAAAGTATATTGAGATAGTAAAACAGCAATTTTCGGGCACAAAACGCTATATTCTTTTATCAAAGGATATTCCGAAAGAATTCACAAAAAGCCAATTGAATACAACACGGCATATCGCCCGAAAAGCGATGGAGTTATTAAGCCACATAGTAAGAGAGCCAGGGGAAATTGAATTCCGCTCTAAGAATGTATTACCTGTTACCGGTGAAATTACAACAAAATTAAAAAGAGCTTGGAAATTGGATGAAGTATGGACAGAATTAGTTGCCCCAAGATATATTCGTTTGAATGAATTAACACAATCTAAATTATTCGGCAGTTGGCAAATATCAAAAAATGGTAAAAAGTATTTTGATTGTAACTTGGATAACAGCGTTCGAGAAAAGGACGAATCTTATGATATAAAAAGAATCGATCATCGTCATCACGCCTTAGATGCATTAATTGTTGCATTATGCACCCAAGAACACGTTAATTACATTAACAATATAAATGCCGATGCCAAATCTAATAATTACGGAAAACAAAAACAAATTGAAAAGTATCGTCAAACACTTAAACGCAAAATAAAGTTTACAAAGAAGGACGACGAAAAAGATGAAAACAATTGGTATTATATGCTTCCTGGAGAAAAACGATTAAACAATGTCGAAAACTCTAATAAAAGCAGTGTGATAGAGATGGAATATCTCTTTATGGAGTTTGAGACTTTCCATAGTAATTATAAAAAAATGATTTTGACTGCATTGCAAAATACGATTGTTACATTTAAACAAAATCTACGCGTAATAAATAAAAGAGTGAATAGGTATAACAACACTCCTAATAAGAATAAGTTTGAAAAACAAAATACAGAAAATAGACAAAAGCAGAATTGGGCTATTAGACGAAGTTTGGGGAAAGAAACATTTTATGGAAAGCAAACAATAGATGGAGAGGAAAAAATTGTAATTCGGAAAAATATCGACACCTCTTTTGATGGTAATAAAATCAGAACAATTTCAGATACCCTTGGTTTTACTAAAACCATACTCTTTAATCAGCTCAAACAGTATGACACTATTGAATTACCTTTTGATGAAGCTATTTTTCACTTTGAAGCTCTTTTAGAAAAAGAAGAATTTGAAGCTATTGTGAATGATGATGATAATAATATTAAATCTATAGACGAACTATTCAGTTATTTGAAGCAAAATAAATTTAGATACAAAAAGTCTGATTATAAATATTTAAATGTTTTTATAGACCAAATTTCTTCCCGCAATTTCAGAAATGAAGACCAGTTCAATGATAAAATTAAAGAGCATCCTGAAATAGCTTTTACACCAGAAGCAATTGAAGAAATGAATAAATATGAAAACATAAAAAGGCTTAACAATGGCAAAGAGCATAAGCCTATTAAAAAAGTTACAATTACAAGAGGATTTGGGAAGCAAAGAGCTGTAAGTGAGAACGAAGCATCCGTTAAATCAAAACAGTTTGTAGTAAATGATGCCGGTTCTAATCTTTACCTTGGTTTTTACGAAAGATCACATAAAGATCTCAACGGGATTGATATGGTTGAGCGAAAATTTAAGGATATTGGATTGATAGAACTTATTGAAACTTTGAAACAAGATAGCTCTAAGCGCATAAATCCATTACCTGATAAAATCTATGATGATAAATTAAATGAGTATTTCTGGAAATTCACATTATCTCCATTAGATTTAGTCTATGTGCCAACTGATGAGGAAATCCAAAATCCTTCAATTGTCAATTTTAATGATTTAACCCAAGAGCAAATTGAAAGAATTTATAAGTATGTTGATGGAAGTGAAGATGTGGCAAACTTTATCCCTTATTATGCAACAAAACCAATTTGGAGATTTCACGGCAAGAAAAACAAAGAGATACATAAAGAATTAAGTGAAAACAATAAACTAGCGATTTCTTTACAAGATTTAATCCAAAATGAATTTGGTCTGGGAAGTCAACAAGATAAACATCAAAATATGATGAATGGTAAAACACAAATAAAGAAAATTTGCTGGAAATTAGAAATAAACAGGTTAGGACAAATCAAAAAAGTAATCCGATGATCAAAAAAACGCTCTACTTCGGAAATCCGGCATATTTAAGTTTACGAAACAAGCAATTGGTTATTCAGTTGCCCGAAGTGGTAAAAAACGACACTTTGCCTGAAACTTTCAAGGCAGATGCCGTGAAAACATTCCCGGTGGAAGATATTGGTGTGGTAATTCTTGACAATAAGCAAATAACCATTACCCATGGATTGATAGAGGCTTTGCTTGATAACAACAGTGCATTAATCACTTGCAACAGTTCACGAATGCCTGTTGGACTGATGCTTCCACTTGCCGGAAACACTACGCAAACCGAGCGCTTTCGAAACCAAATTGATGCATCCGTTCCGCTCAAAAAACAACTTTGGCAACAAACCGTACAGGCAAAAATTCAAAATCAAGCTTACGTTTTGGAGACCAAAGCAAAGGTAATTGTCAAGAATATGCGAGCGTGGGCATCCGATGTTAAAAGTGGCGACCCGGACAATTACGAAGCTCGTGCTGCAGTCTATTATTGGAACAATATTTTCCCGACAATTCCAGGTTTCACTCGCGGTAGAGAGGGCGATCCGCCCAACAATCTGCTCAATTACGGCTACGCCATTTTGCGAGCTGTGGTTGCCCGTTCGTTGGTTGCAAGCGGGCTTCTGCCCACTTTCGGCATTCATCATCGCAGCAAATATAACGTCTATTGTTTAGCTGATGATATAATGGAACCTTATCGTCCATTTGTGGATAAACTGGTGTTCGAGATAATGGAAAACGGTGCGGATATTTCGGATTTATCACAAGAAATAAAAGGCCAGTTACTGAATATTCCGGTGTTGGATGTAATTATCAACGACCAACGCAGTCCGTTGATGGTTGCCGTAGGGCAAACCACTGCATCGCTTTACAAATGCTTTTCAGGCGAAATACGCAAAATAAAATATCCTTCATTTGACTAGGAAACGACTTATTTTGATGATTTGAAGCAAAGTATGGAACGATTTAGCGAATATAGAATTATGTGGGTACTTGTGTTTTTTGATTTACCGACTGAAACCAAAAAAGAACGAAAAATATATTCGGATTTTCGCAAGAAGCTCATTCAAGATGGCTTCACTATGTTTCAGTTTTCGATATATTTGCGGCATTGTGCCAGCAGAGAAAATGCTGATGTACACATAAAACGCGTGAAAAGCTATCTTCCGCCTGCCGGACAAATCGGCATCCTTTGCATTACCGACAAGCAGTTTGGAAATATGGAACTGTTTGTCGGGAAAAAAGAAAAAGAGGTAAAAACGCCCTATCAACAATTAGAACTGTTTTAGCATAAAAAATCCCGCCTCTCGAGCGGGATTTTTTACATCCGAACAACTATTTTTTAATTTCTAAAAAACCTTGCAATACGTTGTGTTTTAGAAGAATACTGACATCCTGTTGTTCAGAATATCAAAGATACAAGTTTTTGAAAGCAATTCACAAC
>DCEG01000022.1:32872-33102 GCA_002316835.1 Bacteroidales bacterium UBA1035
TTTGAAAGCAATTCACAACAGTCCGTGCCGACCGAAGTAACCAGCCTCCGTTGTTCAGAATATCAAAGATACAAGTTTTTGAAAGCAATTCACAACATTTCAAGTATTCGTAAACGCCGCGTTATCGTTGTTCAGAATATCAAAGATACAAGTTTTTGAAAGCAATTCACAACATTGCGTCAGTTGATGAATCCACAACGTCGCTTGTTCAGAATATCAAAGATACAAGT
>DCEG01000107.1 GCA_002316835.1 Bacteroidales bacterium UBA1035
TTTTACAACTTCGTTGTTTGTGAACATTTGGTTGTATACCAGATTGTATTGACTTTCCATTTTACGGTTGGCAATAAGTTGCAAAATAGCTTTTTTGCCGATATCACCACTGTCGTTGAAAACCGAAGCAAGTGTATAGGAAAGATCACCTTTATAAGTGGACAAAGCATCCTGCGCCAATAATACTGTTTCTTCGTTGTTACTTTTCAGTAATCCTGCTAATGTAAGCATCGCTTGTTCGTTACCAATCTTTGCCAAGGATGAAATGGCAGCTTTTTGCACCATTAGGTTGGCCGATGTAGTATAATTGGCAATCAAATTATCTGCATTTGGTACATTTTTATCGGCTAACCAATAAATAATTGCAGTTTGTTTCTCGGCAGATGCTCTTGGATTCAATTCCTTAACAATCATATCAACAGTCTTCTTATCGTTTTGGAAAGGCTGTGTTTTAAGTACATTAGTCAGATATGCGATACTTCCGTCTTTAAGAGCACTTTTAAGGAGATTACTCTTATTAGTTGATGGAATTGCCATTAAAAGTTGCGATGCAGCCACTTTCAAATCGGGACGATTTTGTTTCGTGGCGAACGCGAGCAAACTTTTAGCATCTTTTTCCACCAGTTTAGCATCGGAGTTAACCAATCTTTTTAGCAGAGAAAGATACGACGCTGTTGCACTGTTGGTGGGTTGATAGGAATAATTAGTCTTTAGTGCGGCAGTTTTCAAAGGAAGAAGTGCGTTGCGAGTTCCCATGTTTCCCAACGCCGTAAGTAACGTGTTGTTGAGGTCGGCAGAGGGATTTTGTGATAAAGCAGTCAGTAGCGCAGCTTCAGATTGTCCATAGGCCGCCTGACTAAGCGCATTTACCAAATTGAGTTTAACGGCATCGGATGCACTGCCTGAAAGGGCGGAAGCCAATGCTTGTTTGGCTTTTTCTGTCCCGATTGAAACTAATGCTTGTGCAGCAGGAGCCGAAAGGCGCGAATCGTTAAGGAAAGCAGATAAAGCTTCCACATTATTTTCTGTTCCGATTTGTCCGAGTTGACGGATAACCAAAGCCTTTACTTCGTTATCCAGTGACTGATTTAACGCTTTCCCAAAAGCATTTGCTGCAATGGTTCTTTTGGTGTTGTCGTTAGCTACGAAGTTTGTCCATCCGCTGATGGCATAATCCAGTGTTTCGTTGCTTTGGTTTCCGGGAGGATTCATTCGTCCGATCAAATCCAGCAAACCTTGTTCGCCTGTGGACACCAGGTCTGTCATTGTACGGTTGTATTGTGCCTGATTATCGGCCGGAAGTTGTGCAAGTGCATCAGCGATAATAGTAGCACTTGTTCTGCCTTGCGGCATTTGAGCCTGAAGTCCGCCAACAATTAACAAGCAGATTATGACGAGTTTTATATGTTTCATTTGTTTATGAATTTTTTTTTATTGAAATTGATAGGGTAAATTATGTTTTTTGGATTAGACGCATTCGATGCGTCTCTTCTGACTTCCGTCATCAGTCTTCCGACATTCTAAATACTCCACGGTGCACGCATCGGCTGGTCGATTAATCGATTGGCTTCTTCATCGTTTACGAACAGTTGTTTCACCGGATCGAATTCGAGTGTCCTGTTCAATCGGAGTGCTACTGCACCCATATTTACGATTGTTGCAGAACGATGTCCGTTCAATTCGTTTAAAGCGAATTTTTGACGGTTACGAACAGATTCTATGAAGTTCGTGTTTTGTTCCTGTGGTTCGGGGAAGTCGGCCAATTTCTTTTGCCAATCGGGAATATCACAAACGAAGTTTCTGTAAACATTTCCGTTTGGTCCGGCAATATAAGGCGTGTTCGGTTCACCATAATCGCCACCCCAAAGAATAATTTGACAACCATCATCGTAAGTATATGTTATAGAACGCCAGGTTCCTACTGCATCCGGGTGTTGTTGTGGTGCGTCAACTTCTACTTTCACGGGGCTTGTGTTGTCTTTTCCTAACAAGTACTGAACGGGATCTATGTAATGTTGTCCCATATCGCCCAAACCTCCTCCATCATAATCCCAATAACCACGGAATGTTCCGTGAACACGATGCGCGTTGTAAGGTTTGTAAGGAGCAGGGCCTAACCACATGTCGTAATCAAGTTCTGCGGGAACAGGTTGTGGTTCGAGATGAGTTTTTCCTACCCAGTAGAATTTCCAGTCGAATCCGGTGTGTTTACTGATGGTAACTTTCAATGGCCAGCCAAGCATTCCGCTGTCGATAAGTTTTTTCAATGGTTTTACCGGCGTTCCTAAACCGTAAAACTGGTCTTTGAAGCGGAACCACGTATTCAGACGGAAAATATTTCCGTATTGCTGAATAGCTTCAACCACGCGTTTGCTTTCGCCAATGGTGCGTGTCATCGGTTTTTCGCAGAAAATATCTTTTCCGGCTTTTGCCGCTTCCACCGACATAATACCGTGCCAGTGAGGCGGGGTAGCGATGTGTACGATATCTACGTTTTTATCTAGGATAAGGTCGCGGAAATCATGATAAAGACTGATATTGTCTTTTACCAAAGCGGCAGCTTGTTTGAGGTGGTTTTTATCCACGTCGCACATGGCCACAACACGTGTGTTGTCGTAAGGAATGTGTCCGCGTCCCATTCCTCCCACACCGATAATACCTTTCGTTAGTTCATCGCTTGGAGCAATAAACCCTCTCCCCAGTACATTTCGGGGAATCACCGTAAGGAGAGTCACTCCACCCAGGGTTTTTAAAAACTGTCTTCTTGATGTCATATTATTCATATTTGAGTGTGATGAAAATTAAATTTTGTAAATATAATGAATTTTTAAATATTCTGATTTTGTATTTTTAGCTTATTAAATATTTTTATTTTACTTTTCTGATTTTTCAGGTTAATTCCAAACCACATCTTCATTTGCTTTAGCTCCATACTCAGGGAACGGATGTTTTTCGTCAAAAGGATACAAGGCTTTAATATCTTCTATTACAATTGTATTTTCATTTAATGATCCATCTGGATTAACAGCTTTGGTTAAATCTAACCCCAGGTGTTTTGCTAAAAAGGGATAAACGGCTGCCCGTTTGTTGTAATCATAACCGTGCTTGTCGTCAGGGAGATGTACATATTCAATTAATTCAGGTTTATTAAATAGTCCGTAAATATATTGCACATGTGGGAATTCAACATTTGGTGTATTTTTTGTCCAATCATCGCCATCAGAAACTAACATCATAGGACGTGGAGCAGCACATGCAGCGATTTCTACATTATTAGTTTGAAAATTTTCTGCTTTATGAACTGGCATACCACTCTCACAAACGCATCCTCCAAAAAAATGAGCTGATACCTGAACAACAGGAACAGAAACTGCAATTCTATCGTCAACTGCTGTTAGTAAAAACGCCTGAGTTCCACCCCCTGATGCTCCGGTAATAGCTATCCGGTTTGCATCTGCACCCATTGAGAGCAAAAAGTCGACGCTCCTTATACTATTCCATAATTGTAATTTTAATGCATCAGGATGTTTGTGCACCCATCCATATTCCTGTGCAAGTTGTCCGTAACCTACCATATCGTACGCGAAAACCATAGCCCCCATACGGGCCATGGCAGCAAATCGTTTCTGTGCATCAGGACGATATCGCCCATAATCATCAAGTTCTGCCCAATGGCCATGCGTATTCAATATTCCCGGTAAGTTCTCTCTCGCATTCAGCGGTGTATAAAGGCTTCCGGTAACAAATACTCCGGGTAAACTTTCAAAAGCTACATTCTGTACCTGATAGCCATCGTATATCCGTGTGTCGCCAATGATTGGATTCAGTGGACATTTTTCCGGAAATTTTTCTAATCCGGCTCCTTTTAGAATTTGCGCTTTTAACAGTTCTGAGCGTTTCTTCCAATCGTAGGCAGTAGTGTACTCTTTACGTTTTTCTTCCAGAAATTTTCTTCCTTCAGCTTCAGTCCAGTGATATCCGATACAAAGCATGCTTGAATCAATCTGTTTCATTTCGACAGTGTTTTTTTGTTCTTTAATGTTGCATGAATTTATCAAAAAAAGTACACAGATGAAAGGTAAAAAAAAGTGATTAAACTTCATATTAAATTTGTTTTAAATGGATTAGGATAAAAGTGAAGCTGAATTTTTATCAAGATATAGCCAGACAGTCTTATGCTTTTTCAGGACAGAAGAAGGAGTTTCCGGAGTAACAGGGCTTTCAACTGTTTTCTTAACGGCATATGCTTTGCGTTCATCGGGTACACTGCAAATAATAGCCTCCGATTTCATTATCTGATGGATTGACATACTAATTGCGTCTTCCGGTACATCATCAATTGTCGGGAACCAACCTTCTCCTGACTGTTGAAGTCGACAAGCATCGTCTAAATGTACTAAAATATAGGGTTCTTTTGTTTCAAAGTCCGCAGGAGGATCATTAAAAGCTATATGGGTGTTTTCTCCAATTCCTATAAATGCAACATCGATTGTTGTTTTATCTATCAATTTCCCAAGTCTTTTACATTCTTCTATGGAGTTAATTTCACCGTTTATATAATGAAACTTTTTAAGCGGAACAATATCAACAAACCTCTCTTTTAAGTATTTGCGAAATGAAGCAGGATGAGTATCCGGAATACCGATGTACTCATCCAAATGAAATGCAACTACTTTTGACCAGTCGATATTTTCTTTTACAAGCTCATTTAACATCTCAAATTGTGAGACGCCGGTAGCGACTATGATATTGGCTTTTCCGTTTTCTTGTATTGCTTTTTGAATTAATGAAGCTCCTTTTTCTGCGGCCTTTTTACCAAGTTGTTCCTTGTTTTCGCTGATGATAATTTCCATTATTCATGTTAGCTAAATCAGTGTGCAAATTTCAATCCGTTTAATTTGTTCCAGTCACAACGGGTGAAATCGGGAATTTTCACAGGCATTCCTCCGTTCAGCACCGATTGCTCTGCTAATTCTACCAGGCAAGACCATTCGGCAGCATCGTAAACATCCTGATCGAGTGGTAATCCATTTCTCAAGCAATAGATTAACCGGTAATCCATAATAAAGTCCATGCCGCCGTGCCCTCCAACTTTTTTGGCAAACTCACCAATTTCCTTGATGAAGGGGTGTTCGTATTTTGTCATTAATGAATCAATTTGTTCTTTCTTCAGGAAATTATGAGCATTTGGTTCCAGTGCTATTAATTCGGATGGATATTTCTGGAAAAAGCCTTTTGTGCCGCTTATTGTGTGTAATCTACTGTATGGCCGCGGACTTGTTACATCGTGTTGAATCATGATAGTCCTGCCCCTTTCGGTTTTTATTATGGTCGTATTCATATCGCCCAATTTATACTCCTGTTTTGCCTGTGTAGAATTTTCACCAAATTCTTCTCTGGCATACTCCGTCATACCAAATTGATTGGACGAAACAGAAACCAGATAATTCATTTTGTCTCCTCTATGTATGTTCATAGCTTGACATATCGGGCCAAGCCCGTGGGTAGGATATGGATTACCTGTATGAGCAGTGTTGAATTTCAACCTCCACATATTCCAGTAGGCATTCGGATTAAAGTTGCTTTCCCTTAAGTCGTGAATATAAGCACCTTCGCCGTGTACGAGCTCTCCGAATAGTCCCTGTTGAGCCATATTCAGCGTGTTCAACTCGAAGAAGTCGTAGCATGTGTTTTCGAGCATCATGCAATGTTTGCGCGTTTTTTCGGCTGTATTTACCAGTTGCCAGCACTCTTCAATTGTAGTGGCCGCAGGAACTTCGATTGCCACGTGTTTTCCTTGCTCCATGGCATATACGGCCATTGGTGTATGGTTAATCCAGTCAGTACAAATATAAATCAGATCGATATCTTTTCGTTGACACAGTTCTTTCCATGCATTTTCACCCACATATTCGACAGCCGGTTTAAGCCCTCTTTTAGCTAATGTGTTTTGCGATTTTTTTACCTCTTCTTCACTCAAATCGCACAAAGCTTTGATTTCGACCCCTTCAATAAATGTGTATCTCCCTACTGCTGAGCTGCCCCGATTGCCTAATCCGATAAAGCCAACCCGAACCGTTGGAATTGGATCGACGGCCAGTTGAAGCACATTTTGTTGCCCTTTTGCCCTTGGTGGTTCCGGATTTTGTATTTGTTTAGACGATTGAGCGAAGCTACTCATTGCAAAAATGAGAGCTAAAACCAATACATTCAAATGTTTCATATGTATCTTTAAATGTTTAATGTGATTTTTTATTCCTTTCCGGGGACACCTGCCACAGGAATAGTTTCAGGAATGTTTTCCACAGGTCCCATTACATACGTTTTAGGTCCCAGATAAAGATCGGCATTTAATACTTCGTCCCAGGTAATGTCTTTTCCGGTGTAAGCAGCCATTCGTCCCATAATGGTAATTAGAGAAGAATAAGCTTGTTCTTCACCATCATTGATTGTTTCCCCGCTCCTGATAGCAGTAACCAGATTAATATGTTCCTGAACAAAAGGATTTTTTACTGTCCATTCCGATTGAGTGTCGCCTTCTGCGGGACGTGGATATTCCCAGATAATGTTTCCGGCCAGATCATATAATTTGCCGGCAGCATCGGCATAACCGTTCGTGCAGTTAATTTGCTCTACCTTTTCATTGCTGCAGCCGTCGATTTGTCGGGCGGCACAATGCGTGCGCATACCGTTGTCGTACAAATATTCAATGCTAAAAAAGTCATATTGATCACCGGTTACTCTTCTTTGGCGTCCACCCCAGCCGGTCGCTTTAACCGGATTTTTGCCCAGATACCAGTTCATAACATCCACTTCGTGGATAAATTGTTCGGTTATATGATCACCCGATAGCCAGCAAAAGTTTACCCAATTCCTGAGCATATATTCCATATCTGTCCATTCGGGTCTTCGGCTACGATACCACAATGCCCCACCGTTACGAATGATGTTTGCTCCAACGATATCGCCAATTAGACCATTTAGTACTTGTCTCCTGGTTTCCATATAATCTTTTTGGGAACGACGAATTGTGCCGCTGACTATATTCAAGTTCAATGTTTTCGCCCTTTTTACGGCAGCCAAAACTTTTCTGACACCAAACGGATCAACGGCGATGGGTTTTTCCATAAAAATATGTTTTTGAGCATTCACCGCAGCTTCAACATGTGACGGACGGAAATGGGGTGGAGTACAAAGCAAAACCACATCTATGCCGGAACCAATTACTTTTTCGTAACTATCGAAGCCAATAAAACAGTTTTCGTCAGGAATTTCAACATTGCGTTCTTTTTTTAAAATTTCCCGGCAACTGTCAAGCTTGTCCTGAAATACATCTCCCAAAGCCACAATTTGAAGATTTGGCCCTGCATCCAGAAAATCCATCGCAGCACCGGTTCCTCTTCCTCCACAACCAACGAGGCCTGCTTTAATTACTTTTCCATCCGGAGCCTGATCTAACAACTTCGGTAATTTTAAATCACCTTTTTTCGATTTTTCGGTAGAGCAGGAGGATAGTAAAGGAATTCCTCCGACAACTCCAATTGTACCTGCTACTGCGGAACTTATTAGAAAGTTTCTTCTTGATAACGAATTATTGTTAATCATATTATATTGAATTAGTGATAAATACTATGTTTAGGAATTAAAGAGTATTGACTTTTGATATTGAGAATTTTATGAGGTTATGATGGCAGAGCTATTAAAATTGCATATTTATCTCTAAGAAGATCACGAATATCAAATGAAAAATAACAAAACCCTTAGATGTTTTATCGTAATTTAGATTGCTGAATTCTTGATTTTTATAGATAGGAAATAATTTCATCCATTTGTGCGGAAATAGCTTTCAGGTGATTTCTATCTCCACCTGGAACTTCTGCTGTTAACCAGCCGCCTTTGTGTCTTATCTCGCTTACGGCTTTCATTACAACAGGCCAGTTGTTGTCACCTTTCAATAAGTCTACTTTGAATCCTTCCCATAATCCTTTAGAATTCATTAATTCACGACTGAATTCTTTAATGTGAAGCTTCATTATACGAGAGTTAAGAGTTTTAATCCAATGTTCAGGCCAGCCGTAGCGAAGCACATTTCCGATATCGAAATACCAGCCTACAAGCGGATGATTGATTTCGTCGATATATCTTTTTGCTTCAACAGGGCTTATAAGAAAGTTGTTCCAAACGTTCTCCAATGCTATTTGCATTCCGGTTTCTTCTGCGTATGGAATTAATTCCCTTATCGCATTTTGTGATGTGATGTAAGCTCGTTCATACGATACTTTTTCATTAACTACACCCGGAACTACTAAAACCGTATCTCCACCCATTTCTTTTACTTCGCACAATGACCGGGCAACGGAATCGATGCACTTTTTTCTCACCATTGGATCGGGATCAGAGAGCGGTGAACTCCAATGATCTTTGTTCACAACGGTTGGAAGTTCAATTCCTGATTTCGATTTTGCATCCAATACTTCAGACATCTTAAAATCGACGGGACTATTTAATTCCACACCGTCAAAGCCAAGATCTTTGGCTAACTTAAATTTGTCGGTCAAGGACAATTCTTCTTTTATCATTCCAAGTCCCAGACTCTTTTTTAATACTACTTTCTTTATTGTCTTATTTTGCAAGAAGGATGCAGATTTAAGAGGTGTCACAACCGAGGCCCCGGCTATTACGGCTGCGGATTTTAAAAAATCTTTTCTGTTCATTGAATTTTGTATTTGGATAAGTTGTGAAAAAAGATAATTAATTAAAAAAGAATGATAAAGATAAGTAAATTTTTTATTCTTGAACTTCAAATACCGGTTTATTTTTATACAAAACACCTCTTACTGTGAAAGATACAGACTTGATTTTATTTTATTCGCTTAGTGAATAAATAGAAAATCAAGTGAATAACTAGTATTCAATTCATCATATAGTATGGTTTTACAAACAAATTTAGTAATTTTGTACTTATTTTGAATCCTGAATTCTTCTGGGTATTTTATTCTTATTTGTTTTTATTATTAATTAGTAAGAAATTTAAGACTTCTTTTACATGTCGGCCATCAAATTTTCACATATAACCTCTGCATATAATGAATATCTGGACAGCTTGTATTCATATGCGTTAAATTTGGGGTTTGATGAGCAAACGGCGATGGACGCTATTCACGATGTTTTCTATAAAGTATGTATTCATCACTCTTCTTTGAATGAGATTGTTAGTTTTAAATCTTATCTTTTCAGGGCATTAAGGAATCGATTGATCGATATAAAACGAACTAATAAGAAAGAAATTGCTCCTATTACCGATGAAGATGATGTGGTTGAGTTACTTCCTTTTCAGCTGCATGTCACTGTTGAGGATGCGTTAATCAAGAGGGAAGACGCGGAAGAGATACGGCTAAAAGTAGAAAATGTGCTTGATAGACTTACTGACCGCCAGCGTGAAATTGTTTACCTACGTTATATTCGGGAATACAGTTATGAAGAAATTGCAGAGATCATGCAAATATCTGTTCCTGCTTGCCGTAACCTGATCAGTAAATCGATTACCAAGTTGAAAGATTCTCCACTGCCTTTGGTATTATTCACATTAATCGTAAACGGGTATATCCGGTAACTTTTTATCGATAAGTTAAAATATATCGTCAAGTGCAGTAGATGCAGTGAAAGTTTGCATGAGAATAATTTAATTTCAATAAAAATTATTTTTTTTTAAAAAAAGTGATGATATTTGAGAGTTCTGTTCGTCTTATTAGTATAAGTGTTTTTTGAAAAGAGGGCGAAAGTATTTTTTTTGACAGTGATCCATGAGTTTAAAGATAAATAATGACCGTTTTATCCGTTTCATGAAAAATGAGAAGTTCATTGAGTGGAAATTACTTCCAACCGATGAGCTGAACGAATATTGGAACGAATATCTGCAATTACATCCTGATGAGGCGGCTGATGTGCAGTTGGCAGAGGAACACTTCAAACACGTAAATCTAGCACCTTTAAAGGTGTCGTCGGAAAAGAAGCAGAGAGCTTTTCTTCGTCTTGAGCGATCACTTGCTGCTTATAGTCGTAAACGAATTATTCTCCGTTTCTCCTACATTGCTGCAGCATGCGTTGCGGTGTTGGTTTTGTCGATGCTAAACATTCAAAATAATGTAAACAGCCCGGAAGATAAACCGGTTGCATCGTCGGGATATATTGTAGGTCGCGAGTTGGAATCGGAAGATATTTTATTTATTACCGGAAACAGATCCAATTCTTTTCAAAACGACATAGAAATACAGCTTGATGGAAACACGGCAGCTCAGATAAAGAGCGAAAATATGAAAGAGGCACAGATTTCCATTGAACAAAATGCGATGAACGTATTAATTGTACCTTATGGGAAACGTTCAAAAGTGACCTTATCCGACGGAACTCAGGTGTGGCTTAACTCAGGAACTACTATGGAATTTCCATCTGATTTCAAGGGAAATAAACGGGAAATATATCTTTCAGGGGAAATGTATATTGAAGTAGCTCCCGATAAAAATAAATCTTTTTTTGTGCACACGTCGGGCTATGATGTGAAAGTTTATGGAACAAAGTTCAACGTGTCAACCTATCCCGGCTCAATTTCATCTGTTGTATTGGTGGAAGGAAGTGTAAGTTTACAATCTGCAGACAAACAAGAGTTGTTCTTATCGTCTAACAAGCAGGCCATTTACTCAGAAGAAACAGGGGATTTTGATACGCGTGAAGTCGACGTTCATTCATTCATTAGTTGGAAAAAGGGATATCTTACATTTGAAAATACCCCCGTGATAGAGGCGCTCAAACAAATTGAACGATATTATAACCTTTCTTTTAATTTTGGCGATGATGTATCTTTTCAAGGTTTGACCTGTACCGGAAAAATTATTCTCTCAGAGAATCTAGACAACGTGATGACGGCACTTTCTTTAATATCTGATACAAAATACAAAAGGGAGGATAAACAAATTTACATTTACAAAGAATAATAAATCTTTAAATAATATGCCTATGGATGGATAAATAAACGATAACTAAAAAATCAATGCATAATTTTATACCCAAAGGGTAGATAAAAGTCGAACAGTAGTGCGAATACTGTCCGACCAATAAAATTCTAATTACCTTGTATATCAATAATTAAAACAAAACAAAGATATGAATAAAAAATCTATTGCAGGCGACTGCCCTGTCAATAATTTCAAGCGTGTGTTTAAAATCATGAAAGCGACCTTTATATTGCTATTTTTGAGTATTTTTTTTCTACAAGCTTCTACCGGATTTGCACAGAATACAGAACTGTCGTTTGATGTGAAGTCTACTAGCATCCGGAAAGTATTTGATATGATCGAAAGTAAGAGTGATTATCGGTTTATCTTTGAAGGTAAAGCTACAGAAATCACTAATAAAAGGATTGATCTCGTTATGAATGCAAAAAATATTGAGGAACTTCTCGATAAAGTATTGCACGGGACGACATTTAATTATAAAATATTAGACAATCAGATTGTTGTTTATCGGGATGCAGCAAAGAAAAATGCTCCTGCCGGTGACGTTTCTAATACTGTGGCAAATGCTCCGCAGCAGAAAAGAGAGATCAGGGGCCAGATCACCACAGTTGATGGAGAAACTGTGATTGGAGCCAACATCATTGAAGTAGGAACTACAAACGGTACAGTTACTGACAACAACGGAAATTTTGTGCTTCAGGTTGCAGAAGGTGCTGTTATCCAAATCTCATATATCGGTTTTCTTGAACAGAACATTACTACCAGTGGAAGAAACGTTTTCGAGATTGTTTTGCTTGAAGATACTCAGGCGCTTGAAGATCTGGTTGTAGTGGGATACGGTGTGCAGAAGAGACGCCTTGTTACCGGTGCAAACGTTTCGGTAGGCTCCGATCAACTCGAAAACCAGCATTCCGTAAATGCCCTTGAGGCAATGCAGGCTTATGCACCCGGTGTTAATATCACACAGGCCTCCGGTATGCCCGGAGAAGGGTTTCAGGTAAATATTCGTGGATTGGGTACTATTGGTAACTCTGCCCCATTATATGTTATAGATGGTGTGGCAGGAGGAGATATCAATACACTCAACCCGTCAGACATTGAGTCGATAGATGTTCTAAAAGATGCTGCCTCCGCAGCCATCTACGGAGCTCGTGCTGCCAACGGTGTGATTTTAGTTACCACTAAGACCGGGCGTAAGGGCAATATCGAAGTAAGCTATGATGGTTATTATGGCGTTCAGAATGTGGCAAAAATGCCTGAGTTACTTGACGCCAAACAATATATGGAAATTTATAACGAAGAACGTGTACTGGCCAGAGGTGGAGATCCGAGCAATGCACTCGACTTTTCTGCTGTCATACCAGGGCTTTATCAGAAAATTATGAGTGGTGAGTGGAAAGGAACTAACTGGATGGAGGAAATTCAAAATAAAAATGCTCCGATTCAAAACCATGCTATCAATCTTTCCGGTGGTTCGGATCAGTCACTTTTCTCAATGGGATTCTCTTATACCACACAAGAAGGTATTCTGGGTAAACCCGTAGAACCACACAACGATAGATATACAGTACGCTTAAACAGCGACCATGTAATATACAAGAAGAGCGGTCTGGATATCATAAAAGTTGGTGAAACTTTTAACTATAGTTACCGTAAGCGATCAGGTATCGCTATTGGAGGCATGTACTACAATGACATTCGTAATATGCTCACCGGTAGCCCTCTGGTACCTGCTTATAACAGTCAGGGAGAATTTTTCGCAAGAGAAGATGTTAAAGCATCAGGACTTGAGTCTCTCTCTTCCAGAATTTACAATCCGTTGGCTCAAATGGCGCTTAACAGAGGTATGAATGAAACATACAACTACAATATTAATAGCAATGCATATCTTGAGGTTCAACCAATTAAGGACCTTATTTTAAGAAGCAGTTTTGGCTATAGAATGTTTTCCGACGCATACAGAAGTTATCAGCCGGCTTATGATCTGGCTGGAGATGCAACCTTAAGCCCGGGACGTATTACTCAAAGCGGAGGCAGTGGATACGCCTGGACCCTAGATAATACTATTAGTTATAAAATCAGTTACGACAGTCACAATTTTGATGCCCTGTTGGGACAATCGGTTGAAAAATGGGGGTATGGACTAAATATGTCGGGCACCAATGCCTATCCTACATTTGTTGGCTTCCAACATGCCTATTTAAGCAATACCGATGGGCTCACCTCTGGTGTAACCAGCATTTCAGGAGGTCCTCATCCGCAAGGTGCTCTTGCATCTTTCTTTGGTAGGGTAAATTACGACTACCGCGAGAAATATATGTTGACGTTGGTGATGCGCGCAGACGGTTCATCTAACTTTGCAAAAGGAAATCAATGGGGGTATTTCCCCTCAGTTTCTGCCGGATGGGTACTCACCGAAGAAGATTTTTGGGCAGATAATAGTGTAATGAATTTTCTGAAGTTGCGTGCCAGCTGGGGACAAAACGGTAATGCTGATATTGCTCCTTTCCAATATATGAGCCTTGTTGCATTTGATGCTCAAAACAATTATAGATTTGGCAGTGATCGAAACAAAATGCAACTTGGAGGTTATCCTGCTATTCTTCCAAACCCGGATGTATCATGGGAGACTTCAGAACAATTAAATATCGGATTTGATGCTTACTTCTTCAATACAAGGTTGCAAACATCTTTAGATTATTATATCAAAACAACCCGAGACTGGCTTTTGCGTCAACCGGTAGCAGATATTCAAGGACCACAAGGTGCATTTGTCAATGCAGGTGACATTGAAAACAAGGGTCTTGAACTTGGGCTGAAATGGACTGACAAAATCGGCGATTTCACATATGGAGCTCATCTCAATCTGTCTCACAACGAAAATAAGGTAACCCGTATGGGTGATAACAGCGGCTTCATTGAAAGTAATCCCAACATTATCTCACAAGGGACAGAGCCTGTTTGGCGCGTTCAGGTGGATTATCCGGTTGGATACTTTTACGGTTACAAAACCGAAGGTGTTTTTCAAAACGCACAGCAGATAAGCAGTTGGACTAAGGGGTTCTTGCAAGACAATCCTCAGCCGGGCGATCTTATTTTTTCCGATATCAATGGAGATAACGAAGTGACCCCTGAAGATAAAACCTTGATTGGTAATCCTCATCCAAAGATCCGCACAGGATTTGGCATCAATTTAGGATATAAAGGATTTGACTTTGCCATAACAGGAAAGGGTGCCTTTGGACATCAGATACTTAAGTCTTACCGCTCTTTTGCAGATAATGAATTCCATAATTATACAACCGATATTCTTGGACGCTGGACGGGCGAAGGTACCTCCAACAAATTACCGCGTTTAACTGCCGGTAATGGAACTAACCGCATGAGCGTATCAGACCTCTATATTGAAGATGGCGATTATATTAGGATTCAAGACATTACATTAGGTTATGATTTTAAGAATCTGTTTCCAACGATGCCATTCGGGCAGGCGCGCCTTTATATAACCGGCCGCAATTTATTTACATTTACTAACTACTCTGGTATGGATCCCGAGGTGGGTTATGGAGACGCTCAACCGTTTGTTTCGGGTATTGATTTGGGTTTCTACCCAGCCCCTTCAAGTATCCTTGTTGGAGTTAATCTGAAATTTTAAATACATTGATGATTATGAAAAAAATAATATATATTATCATATTTGCACTTATAGTTGTCGGATGCGACGATTTCCTGAATTTTGCCCCACTTACAGATAAAACCTCAGCCAACTTCCCAAATACAAGTGAAGAGGTAAAACAGATGATGGCCGGTATTTATACAACAATGAATAACGAACATCAACTTACAGACATGAGTTATTTATTTGTGTGTGAGGTTGCCAGTGATGAAAAACTGGGAGGTGGTGGAGTAAATGACGTAAAAGCGCAAGCTTACGAGGCATTTATGTATTCTGATCCAGATATGCTCAAACATAACTGGGAAACTACTTACGAGGGTATTCATCGTGCCAACTTTGCTATTGAGAAATTGAATGAATTGGCTGATGGAATCCTGGCGGAGGATGCGAAAGATCAATACAAGGGAGAAGCTCACTTCTTAAGAGCATTTTTCTATCACCGCCTGGCTACACTTTATGGCAGTGTTCCATTGAAAATCACTACAGAACCGGCAGATCTCGGAGGTGCTTCTGCTGATGAAATTTTCGGACAGATTGCTTCAGACCTTAAGGCTGCTGTAACGTTTCTTCCGAGTACTCCATATTCCAACACAGAGGATGGACATGTAACGCGCTGGGCAGCACAGGCAATGATGGCAAGAGTATGGTTGTTCTATACAGGCTTCTATCAGAAGAGTGATTTGCCATTGGCAGAAGGAGGTAGTGTAACCAAACAGGAAGTAACCGGCATGCTGGATGACTGTATCAGCAACAGCGGACATACTCTGGTAGGAGATTTTCATGAGTTGTGGCCCTATACTAACTCGCTGACCATTCAAGATTACCCTTACATTCAGGATTATATGGCTGAAACGGGCAAGGATCTTACCTATGCCAGTGACAACGGAGCCCGTAACCCCGAAACACTCTTCGCTCTTAAGTTCTCTAATTTCGCAGACTGGGATATTCGTAGGGGATATGCTAATCAGTATCAGTTATATTTTGCGCTTCGCGGACTACAACCACTTGCCAACACTTATCCATTTGCTGGTGGTTGGGGACAAGGTAACTCTATACCGAAAACAGTCGTGGATCAGTGGTTGGATGATGAACCGGAAGATCCGAGACTATGGGCATCGGTGCTTGATATTGAAGCGGAGCTGCCCAATTATGCTAAAGGGCAGTGGGACTTTGTCTTGGAAAGTAATTACTGGGGTAAGAAATACAACGGTATATCCGCTCGTGAAGGTAACAAGTACTTCAACGACTATAGTGTGATTATGTATGGCAACAAAGATAACCAGCAATTGTCGCATGGTGACGACTTGGTGTTCATCCGCTTCGCCGATGTCTTGCTGATGATGGCTGAGTTAAGTGGAGACGCTGCCTACATGAACCGCGTTCGTAGCCGCGCCGGATTACCCGATAAGCCCTATTCCTTAGAGAATATACAGAAGGAGCGCCGATACGAACTTGCTTTTGAGGGTCTTAGATGGAACGATATGCGTCGTTGGGGTTCTGATTATGCGAAATCTGCATTAGAATCACAAATTGGTGCTCCAATTTACAACTACGGTAATGCTACCGTGTATAAAGGGCTCAATCCCAAAGGATACAGTGCGCGGTACGACGAGACCAAAGGTTTTTTCCCCATCCCTCAATCACAAATCAATCTTTCTAATGGTTTGCTGGATCAAATTGAAGGATACCGTGATGGGCAAGGTCTCTATCCGGGATTCAGTAACTAAACAAAAAGAGTTTCCCGGTTAAGTAATTAATAAACTTAGTAAAAAAGAGCTGACACTGATTTCAGCTCTTTTTTTAATTTTACTCGTACGGTGTACAATTTATAAAGTAAGTTGTGTTTTCATTGTTTCTATTCCCTGAAAATATCTATTCTTCTTGCTGCCTCCAGCAGAGGTAAGGGTATAGCGATAAGATCTATGGAGTAATGGTTTAGTTTATTAGAAGGAGAGTTATTGCTTACAAGCCGAACATCTCTTACAGATCTCGTTCTCGATCCCAATAAGTTACCATTTTCATCATAAAAATCTAAAACAATAAATCTTTCGCTTTTCAGAAGGTTGCCGGATTGTGGTGTATCTATTTCTCCGTTTTTTACCGTAAATTCCAGGTGGAAAGATTCATAACCATAGCCGTATCCGTATGCACCATCGTTGTGTCCTCCCCAATCGTAAAACCGTTCGGCTCTTTTTGAAATTACTTGATTTGTTATTTCAAGTTCCACGCCATGCGAAGTAATAACATAATCTGTTCTTACTCCACCAAGCTTTTCCGATAGGGTCTGAGCGTGAAGGAAACTGCTCAATAACAGATTTACGCTGATGATACAAATGATTGTGGTAAGCTTTTTCATTATTTCTTGTAAAAAAGGATTATTCAATTAAAACCACAATAATATCCATCACGTTCGTTTTGGTATTTCCCGAGATAATATGACCGCCGATTTTTTTGAAAAAGTGATAAGAATCGGAGTTTTGGAGAAAAACTAGCGGATTGACGTTTTTTCTTGCAGCAATTCTCATAGTTTCTTTATCGATAACTGCTCCTGCTGCACTTGTAGGGCCATCAGTTCCATCTGTCCCGGCACAAAGGATAGTGATGTCTTCTGTCTGCTCTATTTTTGTAGATAAATATAAAGCCAAGTGCTGATTACGCCCCCCGAGTCCGTCTCCAGAAACTTTTACCGTAGGCTCTCCGCCGAAAAGCAGGCAAATTGGGTTTTCAAGTTTATTCTTACGATAATTGTCGATATTTTCCAATATGAAATCTGCCACTTCAATGTAACCTCCTTGCAAACTGTCAGTAACAACGTGCGTTTCAAAACCAAATTCGGTTGCTTTTTTTGCCGCATTTTCCAGTGCAATGATATTACTTCCGATAATGTAATTATGCACGTTTTGAAAAATCGGATTATCAGGTTCAGGAATTTCAGAGATTAACCCGGCTGATCCTTTTTGTAGATGATGCAGCATTGAGTCCGGGAGAGCATTTTGGAGGGAATATTTTTCAACAACCGTAAGCGCATCTTTAAAAGTGCTTGAATCTCCAACTGTTGGTCCCGATGCAATTACATCCAATTTATCACCAATTACATCTGACAAAATTAGGCTAACTGTGGTTGCCGGATAAATCGCTTTGGCTAACTGTCCACCTTTTACATTGGATAAGTGTTTCCGAACTGTGTTAATTTCAGTAATATCTGCACCGCATTTTACCAATAATTCATTTGTCCGTTTTAAATCATCAAGCGTTGCACCTTTTGGGAAATCGGCCATCAACGCTGATGCTCCTCCCGATATCAGGCAAGTTACCAAATCATCTTCCTTGGCTTTCCTGGCAATATCAAGCATTCGTTCTGTACCTTTCACGCCTTCGGCGTCAGGTATAGGGTGCCCTGCTTCGGTAAGCGTCAGGTATTTCAACTCTGTTCCGTGTCCGTATTTGGTGATAACATGTCCATCATATAATTTTTCCTCTAAAATATTTTCTACTTCTTTTGCCATCATTGCAGCTGCTTTTCCGGCTGCCAAAACGTAAATATGCGAAAAATCGGATAACAGAAATGTTTCTTCCGCGATTTGCAACACATCACCGCTGAGTTTTACCTGCGATCGTATCAGCTTTTCCGGCAGAACACTTTCTACTCCGGCAAGAAATATTTCTTCGGCTATTTTTCTCATCAATTACAACATAGAGAATGAAGCCAGCCAAACACATAGAAACGTAACGATTCCCATCACGATAGTGGCCGATGAATAAACTTTGAGCGTAGTGTTCGAGCTGATTCCCGAAAATCGGGAAACCACCCAGAAATAAGAATCATTGGCGTGTGAAACCATCATCGATCCCGCACCCATCGAAAGCATTGCCAGCAGTTTTCCGGTTTCCGAATCCAATCCCAAAGCGGGTAACATAGGAGCGATGAACGAAGCTGCGGTAATGATTGCCACAGTGGAAGAACCTTGTGCCGTTTTCAATATCGAAGCGATGAGAAACGGAACGGCAAGTCCCAATCCTGTTTGAAGTAGAAATTCGCCGGCATAAGCACCAACGCCGGTTTCCTTGATCACCAATCCGAACATTCCGCCAGCACCGGTTACGATAAGTATTGGGCCTGCTTTTTCTATTGCGGATTCAAGCACAGAATTAACTGTTTTCATTGCTTTGTTTTTTAGTAAAAGCAATGATAACATTACTCCAATCATCAAAGCAATAATGGGTTGCCCGATAAAGGTTAACCCTTTCAATGCAATATTAGTATCGGACACCTTTAAGACAGTGAGCAACGACCCAATGGCAATTAGAACAAGCGGCGTGATGATAGGCAATAACGAAATGCTGACAGATGGTAATCGTTCTTCGCTTTGTACTTCATTTTGGAGAGATTCAGTCTCCTGGTAAGTATCTTTTCTTGTTTGCCACTTAATCCATAAAAATGCAGCCAGGGCGGCGGGAATGGCAAACAATGTTCCCAACAAAATCAGCATTCCGATATTTGCGTTTAAAATCCCCGATGCAGCCAACGCACCCGGATGGGTAGGGGTGAGGCAATGAACCGAATAGAGTGAAGTTGCCAGCACGAAAGCGATAAAAGGTAACGCTATTTTTGCTTTTGAACTGAACGATTTTGCCAATCCGCTCATGATAATATAACCGGAATCGCAAAATATCGGCAATCCGACAATAAATCCAGTAATTCCCATTGCCGATGCAGCTTTGCTGTGTCCTGTCTTCGACAAAATATAATTGGCGATGCTTACTGCTCCACCTGTTTTCTCCAATACCACGGCGATGATTGCGCCGAAGATAATCAGAAACCCGATGGATGCCATGGTGCTTCCAAAGCCCTGTTTAAGGATTTCCACCACGTTTTTACCGGGAAGCGCGATCATTGCGAGCAGCAACGAAACGATAAACAACGAGGCAAATGCATTAAGCTTCGTAACGGATGTGAGTATCACAATAAGCACGATACTCAACAGAACAAGAAGAGAAATGGTAAGTATGCTCATATATGTTTTTTATGGTTTTCCGGGAAAATTCTCAACGAATTTTATTGTAAAATCGGGAAAGCTCTCCACCAACTGAATTTTGAAGTCAGGAAAATTTTCTACTATCTGCCATTTGCCGGGCCCGTCGGGAAAAGAACTTACCAGTTTTACATGCAAATCTGCAAAGCTGGTGACGACTTTCACCTTGTAATCGGGAAAACTGTCCACGATCTTGATTTTACCGTATATTTTGGTTACATCCGGTTTTTCGCTTTTCTCTGTCTCCTGTAGCGATTCCGAAGACAAAACATAATATCCCGGTTTCTTGGCACGAATTTCTGCGGATTGCTTTGTTTGTGCAACCAACAAAAGATTTGATGCAACTATAGCAACGAAAAAAAGAATAATTTTTTTCATGATAACTTGCCGTGAATTTATATCGCAAACATAATAAAAAATCGGCAATCAAATGACTGCCGATTTCTGTTTTTCAATCTTTCTTACCTGCGTCCGGTTGAAGTCCTTCCGCTTGTTCCGCTTTCACTGCTTCTGGTGGTGGAGCTTTCGCGCGTTGTGGTCGATGACCTTCCGCTGGTGCTTCCGCGCATTTGCGGTTCAACTCTCACGGGTTGTCCTATGGAGCCACCGTAATAATTTGTTTCGGCTGAGCGCGTTGAGGTTGTGCGACGGCTATCGGTTGCCGGAGTTGTCTGACGCGTAGTCGTTTCCGTAGCGTGTCTTGTGGTGATTTGGCGGGAACGATCTGTGGTCTGATAAGTATCGCGGCTTGTCATTCTTCCATCATCGGCGTTACCTATTTGTCTAAGTTCTTCCGGCGATATAGACGTGCGTTGTGTTGCACGACGGGTCACTTCCTGCTGCACGCGCCTGTCTTCGGTCGAGTATTTAAAGTCGCGACCTTCGCGTATGCTTCTGTCGCCCCACTCGCGCGCCTGGCTGCGTTCAGCTTCTCTCCAGTAAACTGCTCGGCGTCCGTTTTCGTTGTATCCTCTCACGTACGGGATATTGCTGAAATCGTAATAATCGATATAGTAATAGCGTGGATAGTGCGAATTGTAGTAATGATGATGCATCCACGGATTATAAACGTTTCGGTTTACAATAACGATGAAAGCGTTTCGCAGGTTAAATGCGGAGTAAACAGGCGGAAGCGTCTGTACGAAAAGCCATTGCCCGTTTAAAAGGTACACGAAATTACGTGTAGCCAAATCGTAATACGTTTCGATGTCCGGGAAATAATAGTAACGGGTTCCGTAGTAGTAATCGGGCGCCCATACCGGATTGTAATCGTAATAATTGTCGTAATAACCGTCGCCCGACGCTCCGTAGTAAGAGGTTCCGCAACTTGTGAACCCGAGCGCCATAATAAGCGCTGTCAGAGCGATTGTTAATTTTGCAATAACTTTTTTCATTTCAGTTCGGTTTTAAATGGTTTATATCGTTTTAACTTATACGTATGACTAAAAAAATCGAAGAATGTTTATTTTGAATTGTGTTTTTTGAGTGTACTATTATTTAAATTATTTTCAGGAGAATTTGTTCACACTTTTGAGCACTTCTGAGACAATTATTTTAAGGTTTACCGGGAAAACTTTCTACAAACTTTATGGTGAAATCGGGAAAATTTTCAACGAACTGTATCTTGAAATCAGGAAAGCTTTCTACTATTTGCCATTTGCCCGGATCGTCGGGAAAAGAACTTACAATTTTTACGTGTAAATCTGCAAAACTTGTGACAACTTTTACTTTATAATCGGGAAAACTGTTCACGATCTTAATTTTACCATAGATTTTGGTTACATCAGGTTTATCAATGCTCTCAGTTTTCTGCGGCACTTCAGAAGATTGAATGTAATATCCGGGTTCTTCTGCAAAGAAGTCAGTGGATTCTTTAGTTTGAGCAAGTGTCATCAGGTTTGATGCAGATATTGCCATAAAAAGTAAGACGATTTTCCTCATGATATTCTCCTGTAATTTGGGTTCACAAATATAATAAAAAATCGGTAACTTTCTAAAAGTCACCGATTCATTATTCATTTTTAGTTTTCAATCATTCACTATCCAACACTTCCTTCCAAACTGATTTGCAGAAGCTTTTGCGCTTCTACGGCAAACTCCATCGGAAGCTTATTTACCACTTCTTTCACGTATCCGTTAACGATTAAACCAATAGCTTCTTCTTCTCCCAATCCGCGTTGATTGCAGTAGAAAATCTGATCTTCACTGATTTTCGAAGTAGTGGCTTCGTGTTCCAAAATCGCTGTCGGATTTTGAATGTCTGTATAGGGGAAAGTGTGTGCTCCGCAATGATCAGTTAGCAGTAAACTGTCACATTGCGAGTGGTTACGTGCATTAACGGCCTTTTTTGAGACTTTTACTAAACCACGATAGCTGTTCTGGCTGCTTCCAGCCGATATCCCTTTGGAAACAATGCGGCTACGGGTATTCTTCCCCAAGTGAATCATTTTTGTTCCGGTATCGGCCTGCTGAAAGTTGTTAGTAACAGCCACTGAATAAAATTCTCCTACGGAGTTATCACCAGCTAAAATGCACGACGGATATTTCCATGTGATAGCCGAACCGGTCTCAACTTGTGTCCACGAGATTTTTGAACCATTCCCTTTACACATACCACGTTTGGTCACAAAGTTATAAACCCCTCCAACGCCGTTTTTATCTCCCGGATACCAATTTTGCACCGTCGAATATTTTATTTCGGCATTGTCGAGAGCAATAATTTCAACCACTGCAGCGTGCAGTTGATTCTCATCACGCGTGGGTGCTGTACAACCCTCGAGATAGCTCACGTATGAGCTGTCGTCAGCAATGATAAGGGTGCGTTCGAATTGTCCTGTGTTTGCGGTATTAATGCGGAAATATGTCGACAGCTCCATCGGACAACGAACTCCTTTGGGAACATAAACAAACGATCCGTCACTAAATACGGCTGAATTTAACGCCACATAAAAATTATCTTTATATGGAACTACGGTGGCGAGATATTTCTTTACCAAATCGGGATGATTCTTAACCGCTTCGCTGAACGAACTGAAAATGATCCCTTTTTCAGCCAGAACTTCTTTGAAAGTTGTTTTGATGGAAACACTGTCCATAACAGCATCCACTGCAACTCCGGTAAGTTGCTTTTGTTCGTTGAGAGGAATACCTAGTCGCTCGAATGTTTTCAACAATTCAGGATCAACTTCGTCCAAAGATTTTGGTTTTTTTTTGTTGGTTGGGTCTGCATAATAAATAATGTCCTGGAAATCTATCTCCGGAATTTTCAAATGTGGCCAGTCGGGCAATTTCATTGTTAACCAGTGACGATATGCTTTTAACCTAAACTCTAATAACCACTCGGGCTCATTTTTCTTCGATGATATCAAACGGATAACGTCTTCATTCAATCCTTTTTCAATTGTATATGTCTCAACATCTGTAACGAATCCGTATTTGTAATCTTGTGTGGTTAAGTCGGTTAATATCTGATCTTGATCTAAAACTTCTTGCATAATATATATTGATTGTCGATCGCCTTGATCGGTTCATGAAAAAGAAGAGAAGCGTTTCACTTCCCATGATAAACAAAGTTTGTATTGTTTTGTTTATACAAAATTACATCAAATTCTGAACAAAACCCACAATAGTTGGTTTTTGAAGATGTATTTAAACAAAAAAGAAATTAATTTATGAAAAAAGTAGGTTTATTATTTGCATCATTATTTTTGATGCTGGGTCTGATGGCTCAAACGAAATATTCGGTGGATAAGGCGCATTCTTCTGTCAACTTTAAGGTAAAACATAACGGAATATCATTTGTAAACGGTAGTTTTAATTCTTTCGACGGATTTATACAGGGAGACTTGAACAACCTGGAAAAAGCCAACGTTGAGTTTACGGTTGATGCAGCGAGTATCGATACCAGAGTTGAACCGCGCGATAAGCATTTGCGAAGTGCGGATTTTTTCGATGTGGAGAAGTATCCCAACATGAGTTTTAAAAGCACAGGTATCGAAAAAGTGGACGATAAAAGTTACAAATTAAACGGGTTGCTGACTATAAAAGATGTCACAAAACAGGTTACGTTTGATGTGAAATACGGTGGTGAAACAGTTGGCAGAGACGGCAAGGATATAATCGGCTTTAGCGGAAAATATACGATAAATCGTATGGACTATAATGTAGTTTACGATCCAGACTCTAAAACAATTGCAAAAGAGGTGGATATCATTCTTTATATGGAGTTTAAGGCTAACTAACCAAAACGTACATAAAGGTTTACAAAAAACTCAGGCCGATTCGGCCTGAGTTTTTGTTTTTATTGATTTTCCTTTTTCGGGAAGAATTTTTGAATGACATTGTCCGGTTTAAGAATGGCTGATAAATCTTCATAGGGGATATTCACGTCAATTACACCCATCGCATAGGGTGCTATTTCGTATTGGTTGTAAGCGTAATGAATGCCTTTATCATCCAGCCAAAAATTATTGTTCGGATAGATTTCGTCGATATTGAAAAACCCTATATTGATTAACGAATCCGGAACGGTAACATTGTGTTGAGTCATCAAATGATTGATAATGACATCGGTCAATGGCTTTTTATAATTCGGAACGAAAATATCTTCTTCCGATATCGTAACCAAATCACCTAAATCGATATTAACATACGTTACTCTGTGTGAACCATGCGCTCCACCGGTATAATCGCTGTATTCCACCGCATAGCTCAACAACGAATCGTTCTGAAACATCATTTTATTGCTATTGTACATGTAGTACCAGTACCACATGGGCGTTTCGTCTTTTGGTAGACGGCTTTTTTCGTCGTAATACGTGTTGGACAGCTTTTTGTATTCCTCTTTGTAATCGGCTATATACGCATCAACAGCTTCTTTCGGAGAAAGATTGTCGATATGGAGATCGTTGAAAAAAGTTCCAATAAAAATCTGTTGCAAACGCGCTAAATCTTCCTGGTTACCGAATTTTGTCGGATATATAAAACTAACTTTTACATCGGCAAAGGGGAGTGTTGTGTCATTCGTTTCGAGCAGGGGAATTTGTTCTTTCACGACAATACTGTCGAAAACGATTTTTGTGGAAGTCTGTGCAGTCTTTTTGCACGAAAACATTCCACAAGCTACTGAACATACAATTATGGCAGTAAGAATTGTAGTTTTGTTCATAATTGATTTTTTTGTGCATCAGACCGCCAATCGGTCAAACGCGATTTCTATTGAATAATTTGCTTTACAGCCCCCAAATTGGGATAAAAAATCACCTTGATGGGTTTTTTCATATTGTCGAACATTCTTTTGGTAAGCACATCCTGCGTACCAAACTGAACGATATCCATTTCCTGGTTTTTTAGCGTTCTGTTCTTAAACTCCAGCGTGAGTTGCGCTTTGCCTGGAACGTTATATACAACTCCTTCGGAGAGTTTTTTCTCGAGGCGCTCTCTGTCTCTGTCTGAGAGGACAGTTTCTACTTGCGGAGTCTTGCTTTTCAGCGACAGGTAAATAGGTGAGCCGGCAAGATTGTCGGCATCCACCGGACCGAGTTTTTCGGAGAATCGACCGATTACCATTTTATCGATATCTCTTTCCGTAGGAATTATCACTATTTCTTTGGTGAAATATTCGGTTTGTGTGCTCCCCGAAAACATTTCGGTCAACGCTTTTTCCTGATCGTTTATTTGCTCCATCACCACTTTGTAGGCCTCGCCGTCGGGTGGCATATTATCGGCTTCGCCGGTTAGAATATCGTTGCGGCTTCGGCGCAAATCGAAAATCTGCTTCGATACCAGTTCGGCCTGTTTAGCTGTTGAACCGGCCATCAATGTTTCTTCCGATAAAAATCTTCTTGGATTTACAGATGCTGTTGACGGCTCAGGAAGTTCGAATGACGGTTCTTTTTCCAATTCGGGATCTGCATTGATGGTCGAAATCAGTCCGTCTTGAGTGAGCATTACGTAAGGTGCCAGCGAATTGGAACGGAAAATAACCATAAATGAATTATCCTTGTCTGCAACTCCGCGGTTGGACACCATTGCATCTTCCAGCGTGAATTCGGTTCTGCTTTCAGTAATGGGTTCAACGCTCAGGTACCGTTGTGCGTATTGATAAAACTCACCCCGGTTATAAACCGTTTTTTTTACTTTTAGCGTAGCCACCACCGATGTTTTAGGCAACGAATAAATCACTCCATAATCGTTAGCCTTAATGGCGTTCATTCTTACCGTTTGCTGTGCAGATACAGAGCTAATGCAGAACAGTATTGTGAGAATCAGATATTGTATTTTCAGTTTCATCGTTAAATTGTTTTCAATTAATGTGCTGCCTGAAATTGTTTCAGAAAACGTACATCGTTTTCAGAGAACATTCGCAAATCCTTCACCTGATATTTCAGGTTCGTAATACGCTCAATTCCCATCCCGAGCGCGTATCCGGTATATATTTTGCTGTCAATTCCGCAATTATCCAATACGTTGGGATCAACCATGCCGCATCCCAGAATTTCTACCCATCCGGTATATTTACAGAACGGACAACCTTCACCGCCACACAGGTTGCAGGAAATATCCATTTCTGCGCTGGGTTCTGTAAACGGAAAATATGATGGACGAAGGCGAATTTTAGTGTTGGCTCCGAACATCTCTTTGGCAAAGAAGAGCAGCGCTTGTTTCAAATCTGCAAATGAAACGTCTTTATCAACATACAGCGCTTCCACCTGATGGAAAAAACAGTGTGCCCGGTAGGAAATAGCTTCGTTTCTATACACTCGTCCGGGACAAATAATGCGGATAGGCGGTTGTGTTTTTTCCATCACACGGGTTTGAACAGACGAAGTGTGTGTGCGCAATACGATATCGGGGTTGCTTTGAATAAAAAATGTGTCCTGCATATCGCGTGCCGGATGATCATCAGCAAAATTAAGTGATGAGAAAACGTGCCAGTCGTCTTCCACTTCCGGTCCTTCGGCGATGGAGAACCCAAGTCGTTTGAAAATATCACAAATTTCTTCCTTTACAATCGAAATTGGATGACGTGTACCCAAAGAAATAGGGAAGGCAGTACGGGTTAAATCGATGTCGGTGTTTTTATCTTTGCTACTTTCAAACTGATCTTTCAGCGATTGAATTTTTTCCTGAGTCTTCTGTTTCAGTTCGTTCAGCCTCATACCAACTTCGCGTTTCTGTTCCGGTGCAACATTTCTAAAATCATCCATAAGCACAGAAATGATGCCTTTTTTGCTTAAGTATTTGATGCGCAATGCTTCCAGTTCATCATTGCCCGATGCAGTAAGTTGTTCTATTTCGGAAAGAAGTGAGTGAATTTTATCTAACATACAATCTTTAGTGTCATTAATTTTATACAAAAGTACATTTTTCTCATCTATTTACCTTGATTTTGAAGAAAGAAATCATTTATATTCGATTTTGAAAAACATATCGTATTTTTGTGTTTGTAAAAATAATGTGTCTGTTTGGCTTGATTTGATGCTTCAGAAAATAAAAACATATATCGCTGAAAAAGGCTTGTTCGAAGCCGATACGACTTTAATTGTAGGATTTAGCGGAGGTGCGGATTCAATGGCTTTGCTGGACATACTGACGTTATTGGGCTACAGATGCATTGCTGCACATTGTAATTTTCATCTTCGGGGCGAAGAATCGGATGACGATGCCCAGTTTGTAAAAAAATGGTGCAAGGAGAACGATATTGAGTTTACTTCCATCGATTTTAATACGAAACAATACGCTGCCGATAAAAAGATTTCCATTGAAATGGCGGCACGCGAACTTCGTTATTCGTGGTTCGAGGTGATGCGACAACAATACAATGCGGATGCCATTGCGGTGGCTCACCACAAAGACGATTCAGTGGAAACGGTACTGTTAAACTTGATTCGTGGAACGGGGATAAGCGGATTAAGCGGAATTTTGCCAAAGAATGGCAAAATAGTCCGTCCAATGCTTTGTGTTACCCGCATCGAAATAGAAAATTACCTGCGTGAACGCGAAATTCCTTTCAGGACAGATAGCACCAACTACGAAGATATTTACACCCGCAACCACATTCGGCTTAATGTTTTACCGATGCTGCAAAAGTTAAACCCGTCGGTAAGTGAGAGTGTTTTTCGAACATCCGAAAATTTGGCCGAAGCAGAAAAAGTATATAAAAAAGCTGTTGATACTGATATTAAAACTGTGTTGCAAAACAACAAAATCGATATTGAAAAACTGAAACAAACTGTTTCTCCTGCATCGGTTTTATTTGAGATATTATCTCCTTTGGGTTTTCATCCTTCCGTTATAGAAGATGTGAAAAATGCACTGAATGCTTCGTCCGGAAAAGTGTTTTATTCATCCACGTATCGATTAATAAAAGATCGTGTTTATTTTCTTATCGATAAAATAGAAAAATCAGAATCTGAGAACCAAATATTTTTTATCGATTCAGCTACACGAGAAATTTTAAATCCGATTAGTTTAGAAATTAAGGTAACCGATATTCCGAAATCCTTAAACAAAAGCAACAATGTTCTGTACGCAGATATTGCTAAATTATCATTTCCGCTTAAGTTGCGAAAATGGAAATCGGGGGATTGGTTTATTCCTCTTGGAATGAAAGGTAAAAAGAAACTCAGTGATTTTTTTACTGATCAAAAATTTAACCTAAAGCAAAAGGAAAGAACCTGGATTTTATTGTCGGGAGAAAATGTGGTTTGGGTTGTTGGGCATAGGTCTGATAATCGGTTTAAAATTGATGAAAAAACACAAAATATTTTGCTGATCGAGTTAAAAAATGATGAATTTGTTTGAGAAACTAAACTTTAAGCCTAAATTCTAATCTTACTTTTTGACTAAAAGATATTTTTTTGTAATTTCATACCGAGAAATTGATTTTAGTGAAAACACAAATGTGATCAAGACTGTTATAATTAAAAAACTACAATAATGAAAAATAGCGTGCTTAAAGATATTTTGGTGGTGGCTGCCTTTTCTGCGGTTTCGTATATTGTAATGCGAAACTATCAGAAGAAAAAGAAACGAGACCGTCAAATGAAGGATTTTGTACATTTCCAATTGTTCTGATTGCCATTTCACCGATAAATATATTTTGAGTTACAACTGTTCCGACGCGGGAATTTTTGCTACCTTTGCATATTCTCAATCAAAATAGTTGAAACTGTTTTTTTATGCTCACACTCAAAGTAATTAACGAAAACCGCGAAGAAGTTATTCGCAAACTTTCCAAAAAAAGATTCGATGCCGAAGGCATAATTAACCAAATAATCGAATTAGACGAAAAACGTCGTAGTTCCCAAACCCTTTTAGATAGCCAGCTGTCGGAAATTAACGCTTTATCCAAATCGATTGGCGGATTGATGAAAGAAGGCAAAAAAGCTGAAGCTGAGACGGCTAAACAGCAAGTTTCGGAATTGAAAGAACTTTCCAAAACCAACGAATCCGGATTAAGAGAAGCCGAAGCAGCCATTCAGGATTTGTTGGTTACTATTCCCAATTTACCACACGATTCGGTTCCCGAAGGACGTTCTGCCGAAGATAACTTAGTTGAACGCTCCGGAGGAGATTTTCCACAATTACCCGAAGATGCAGTTCCGCATTGGGATTTGGCAAAGAAATACGATTTAATAGATTTTGAACTTGGCGTGAAAATTACGGGTGCCGGTTTTCCTGTTTACAAGGGAAAAGGAAGTCGTTTACAGCGTGCGCTCATAAATTTCTTTTTGGATAATGCCCGCGAAGCCGGATTTGTTGAAGTACAACCGCCGTATGTTGTAAATGCCGCATCGGGATTTGGAACGGGTCAATTACCCGACAAAGAAGGTCAAATGTATCACGTGGGTTTAGATGATTTGTATTTAATTCCTACTGCCGAAGTTCCGGTTACCAACCTTTATCGCGACGTTATTTTAGAAGAAAAAGACCTTCCGGTAAAAAACACAGCATATTCTGCTTGTTTCCGCCGTGAAGCGGGTTCCTACGGAAAAGATGTACGTGGATTGAATCGCCTGCACCAGTTTGATAAAGTGGAAATCGTGTGTATTGATAAACCCGAAAATTCGTATCAACGGCTGGATGAAATGGTTCGTTACGTGCAATCGCTGGTTGAAAAACTGGAATTGCCGTGGCGGATTCTTCGACTTTGCGGTGGCGATATGGGCTTCACATCAGCGCTCACGTTCGATTTCGAAGTGTATTCTGCTGCGCAGCAGAGATGGCTTGAAGTTAGCTCGGTATCCAATTTCGAGAGCTATCAGGCCAATCGGTTGAAGTGTCGTTATCGCGATGAAGATCGCAAAACGCAACTTTGCCACACGCTAAACGGAAGCGCGCTCGCTTTACCGCGAATTGTTGCCGCTCTACTGGAAAACAACCAAATTCCTGAAGGAATAAAAATTCCAAAGGCGTTAGTGCCTTATACAGGATTTGAAATTATTGATTAACAACAGATATGTAGAGGCGATGCACGCATCGTCTGAAAACACAAAAGCGAACTTATAAGTTCGCTTTTGTGTTTTCACCCATTACCATTTACTTTACGATATTCCGATGGAGTTATCTTGACCCGTTTTTTAAAAAACGATAAGAAATATTCGATTGAGCTGAAATTCAGTTCATAAGCTATTTCTTTGATGGGTAAATTGGTTTCAGTCAACAATTCTTTAGCTTTTCGTAATTTTAGTTCCTGGAAATATTGTGCCGGTGCATAGCCCGTATATTCTTTGAAGAATTTTCTAAACCATGAATAGCTTGTTCCCAGTTTTGTTGCAATTTCTTTTACATCTACATTTTTATGAATATTTTCTCTCATAATGATCTTGGCTCGCTCAATTACTTGTGTAGATTCACGTGCGTCGTAACTTTTGTTTTGAGAAAGCGACAGAATCATTCCTAAAATGTGAAAAACTATTCCGGCGAGGTATTGTTGTGCCGATTTTTTATCTTCTTTAGCAACTCTGATGGCGGTAGAGAATAAGTTGACAAGTTCTTCGTTTGTGCCGACATCCAAAACCTGATTTTGTTGAGATATAAAGCTGTTTTTGATGATTGTATCAGCGAAACTTCCTTCAAAACCAATGTAATATTCGTTCCATCCGGTTTCTTTCAATGGCTGATAGGAATGCCATTGTCCCGGAAAAAGAATTATTACCTGACCTTTTTTGATAGGTGTTTTTTTGGAAGTTGAAGATGAAAAAACTCCTTTTCCTTTACAGATATAAACAAATTGATACTCAAGCAAGGTCCGGCCTTTTTTCGGATTGAAATAATAACTTTTAGGATGATCGGTAGAAGGATATAATGTATGAGGTGCAATGGGCTAAAACCAACAGTGTTTACTGTTAGTCCGAATGCTTTATCTTTTTCATTGACTAACAGATATTTAAAATCAATACCTAAGTCGTTGTATCTCATCTTTCTGTATTCAGGTATGTGGTTCCTATATTTATTTTTACAAATATACAAAAAAAATCAAAGCACAATACAATCAACTATATGGTTAATTATCAGCTGAGTCTGCATTGTACTCTGAAAAACACGGGAGAATGAATGAACTAAAATAAATTCGGAATTATTAAAGAAAATATTAATACTGCCATACCGATAGAAAGATATACAATTGCTTTGTTGCCGGCACCTTTCCATTCTTTAAGAATAATACCCCAAACGTTGCTGAATACAACATTCAATGACATTAGGATACTCCAGGAGAAGGCCATCATGACACTGTTCGGCTCAAAAAAACTTTGTCCCATTCCCAAGCCAAAGAACTGAGAATACCAAAGCAGGCCCGCCAACGCACAGAAAAGAAGATTATTGACGAGTACAGATTTAGAGGTTTTAAAAATTTCTCCACTGGTCTTGTTTTTAGCATTCATGTAAAGACAGTAGACAAGATTAGTGAAAAAACCACCAATAGTTACCAAAAGTGTTACAGGATTTTGAGCAAAAATTTCTTTTGCGCCCATGGCAATACTCGCTTCTTTAACCGGGATTCCGGCACTTAAACCTAAACTAAAACATGCACTCATAACTCCTGCAAATAAAGCAATAAGTAATCCTTTCTTCAATGCAAAGTCTTTTATAGCCTTCTTGCGTTCTTCTTCCGACATATTCTTGGAACGCAAACTTCCGGCGTACCCAACCAGCGCGATGCCAACCAGCGTTACTGCAACGGCAAGTAAAAGAACCAACCCTTTTGGGGAGAAAAGGTTTTCTCCGGCAATTACGGCGGGAATGAGTGTGCCAAATGCAGCACAGGTTCCCAAGGCAACGGATTGGCCAAGAGCAATTCCCAAGTATCGCATACTCAATCCGAAAGTTAACCCGCCAATTCCCCATAGAACGCCGTATCCGACAGATTGCCAGGCTGCTCCGGCATTCGCGCCATAGATTTGCATGAGCTCGGGTGCAGAATTGGCAAGTAAAGCTCCCAATACCGGAAAAACAAGCCATGCGAAAACACCCTGTACAAGCCAGAAATTTTCCCACGACCAATCCTTCACTTTATTGATAGGAACATAGGAGCTTGATTGCCCCATGCTCCCTATCGCAATAATAATCAAACCGATAATGGTATTCATCGTGTCTTATCTTTTAGAAGTTACTTCCGATTCGTAACTTTCGATTTCTTTAATGTATTCGTTCCCAACCGGAACGCCTTGCTGCAGACAATAATAATTGTAAATTGCATTCCAAGGCATCGCTTTAAGCTCTTCCAAATAAGCCAGTCGTTGGAAGTTGTTGTCTTTCTTTTCGTACTCACGGAGTTTGTCAGTTGGCTCTAATAGCGCTTGTAATATTGCTTTTTGAGTTGAACGGATCCCTACTACGTAAGCACCTATACGGTTGATGGATGCATCGAAATAGTCCAATCCGATATGTACTTTTTCCATTTGCCCTGAACGAACAATCTCCTGCGATAATTCCAGCAATGCATCGTTCAGAATTACCACGTGGTCGCTGTCCCAACGTTCGGGACGGCTAACGTGTAAGGCAATTTCGGGAACAAAAAGCAACATGGAAGAGATTTTGTCAGCAATCCCTTCAGTTGGATGAAAGTGACCAGCATCCAACGTTAGCAACATGTTGTTTTTAACAGCATATCCCATGTAGAATTCATGCGATCCGACAACATAGCTTTCGCTCCCAATCCCGAAAAGTTTACACTCCACACAATCTTTCAGGTAATCAGTGCTTATTTTTTCAGCCAATACTTCGTCTAACGATTCTTTTAATAATTGTCTGTGTTGTATGCGGGAAACGGTTTTGTCCTTTTCGCCATCGTGCACCCAAATATTGTGAATACATGCATCTCCTTGCTGACGACCCATTTCTTCCGCTATACGACGGCAGCGGCGAAGGTGTTCTTTCCAGAAATTACGTATTTCGGGATCGAAACTTGAGAGTGAATAATTACCGCTTTTTGAATGGGAAAAGAAGGTGGAATTAAAATCCAGTTTCGCTCCTGTTTCCTTTGCCCAATCCATCCATGTTTGAAAATGTTTTGGTTCGATTTGATCTCTGTCAACAAATTTTCCATCGAAATCACCATATATTGCATGTAAACTCAACCGATGTTTACCGGGGATTAGAGTTAATACCTTTTCGATGTCATTTTTTAATTCATCGATCGTACTGGCTTTACCTGGATAATTCCCAGTTGTTTGAATTCCACCGGTCAATTCTCCATCTGGATTTTCAAAACCCAGCACATCATCGGCCTGCCAGCAATGAATGGAAATAGAAACATTGTTCAGTTTCTCAATTGCTTTTTCAACATCAATTCCCAATGCTGCGTATTGTTCTTTTGCAGCTGCAAATTCTTTCTTGATTTGTTCTTCTTTCATGATTATTTAATTTTTTGATTTATGTCTATGATTCCCTGAAAACGTTTAAATATTCAAAATAATGTTCATCCCATATATTTGTGTCCTGTGGCTCAAATTTTGAGAGGCTAACGGAGTTTCTAATGATTTTTCGCATTTCTTTTTTATTTGAAATCAATCCGAATGCTTTTGCCTGCATCATGATATTTCCCATTGCAGTAGCTTCCGAAGGACCGGCAAATACAGGTAGCCCGATAGCATTTGCTGTAAAGTTGTTGAGCATATTGTTTTGTGATCCGCCACCAATAATATGTAAGGTGTCGATTGGAAAATCTGCCAACTTCTTTAAGTTTTCGAGCACTTGTTTGTATCGAAAAGCAAGGCTTTCATAAATGCATCGGGCAATTTCGCCTATGCTTTGCGGAATAAATTGGTTGGTTTGTTTACAATAGTTTTGTATCTCGTTTATCATGGATTCGGGACTTGCAAAACAAGAAGCGTCCGGGTTGATGTAACATTTGAAAGGCTTCGATTCAGTAGCTGCAAGAACTATTTCGTCGTATGATATATCTTTTTCCCTGGCCCACTCTTTTCTGCATTGTTCGATAAGCCACATTCCACAAATATTTTTCAATAACCGAATAGAGCCGTCTGCACCTCCTTCGTTGGTGAAATTCAATGAATAAGTTTCCTCATTTACTACTGGTTCTTTCGATTCAATTCCCATTAAAGACCATGTGCCGGAACTTAGGTAAGCAAAGTTTTCATTTTCTGCCGGAGTGGCAATCACTGCCGATGCAGTATCATGCCCTGCAACGGCGATTACCGGAATCGTACCCAAATCGGTATTTTTTTGTACAGACTCTGATAATGTTCCAATTATTGTTCCCGGAAAAACAATCGGCGCAAAATTATCTTTCGTGATATTCAGTTTTGACAGTAGTTCTTCGTCAAAAGAACGGGTAAAGGGGTTTAACATCTGGGAAGTTGACGCAATAGTGTATTCTGTTACCATATTGTTTGTCAGTAAATAAGACAAAGCATCGGGCATAAAGAGAAATTTGTCACTGATAGAGTAGATAGAGTTGTCATCTTCCTGTTGTGTAAAGAGCTGAAATAAGGAATTAAAATTCATGATTTGAATTCCGGTTTTTAAATAAGTCTCTTTTTTTGAAAAAAACTTCTCAAAAAACTTGTCAGGTGCATTGAAAGTGTGTGTGTCACGGTAACTGTAAGGCATTCTAAGTGGCTCTCCATCTTTGCCGAAAGATACAAAATCTACTCCCCAGGTATCAATCCCTATAGATTGTATCTCTATATTTTGAGATTGAATATATTTTAGAGAGTTCATTATTTCGGAATACAGATGGAATAAATCCCAGTACAATCTACCGTTTACATCGATAATGGGATTGGCAAATCGATTGATTTCTTTCAATTCCAATTTATCATTTCTAATAGTTCCTAAAATGGCACGTCCGCTTGTAGCACCTAAATCGATGGCTAAAAAAGAGGCTAATTTGTTTTCCTTCATGTGAGGCTAAATTATGTCAAAAATTATAGTTTACAAAAATAAGAAGAACAATTATAAGTAAAAATAATAAAAATGATTTTGTTGCTGTATTATTTGATATTTTAATGACAAAAAATACAGTATAAAAATCAATAATTGCACTTCTTGATGAAGGAAACCAGATATTTTTGCAATGTCAAAAGTTTTTCAGTGAAGTGTATTTTACTTCCACGTTTTTTGGATACTATATTTAATATAGGTAACTTTGCGTCAGCATAGTGTAGGATACTTGTTATTACACTGAAAATCAATTATAGAAGAGCTCATAAATCAAAAGACATGGCAGTAATAGTAATTATGCCCAAGCAAGGGCAATCGGTTGAAAGTTGCATCATTGGCTCAATAAATAAGAAGAAAGGAGATAAAGTAAAAAAAGGAGATGTCCTGTTTTCATACGAAACCGATAAAGCTTCGTTTGAGGAAGAGTCTCCGGCAGATGGAGTTGTTCTAGAATGTTTTTATGAAGAAGGTGATGAAGTTCCTGTTTTAGATAATATGATGATCATTGGTGAATCGGGTGAAGATATTTCGGGGTTGCTAAAAGAGAGCCAAGAACCAAGAACCGAGAACCAAGAAGAGAACCCCGAAGTCCCTCCTGCAACTGCCGAGACAGAAACCGCAACTCGCACCTTGGAAGGTAAAGACGAACGGCCGTTCGTTTCAACCGATGCAATCTCTCCTCGTGCCAAGAATCTTGCTACGAAAGAGGTAGTGGATACCTCAGGGATATCTGGTTCTGGTCCGCAAGGACGAATTATCGAAAGAGATGTAAAGGCAGTTTTAGGAAACCGTCCGAAAATGACACCTCTTGCTAAGAAAATCGCTTCGGAAGAAAATTTGCAGGTTGAAACAGGCAGTGGGCTTGCCGGAAGAGCGAAATCCACCGATTTACTTGCTTCGTCAAACGCTGTTTACGCAAACGATTACGAAGATAAAAAACTATCCAATATGCGGAAACTCATTGCTAAGGCAATGCACGCTTCGCTGCAAAATTCGGCACAGTTAACGCACCATTTGGGTGCTGATGCCCGCCGGATGCTAGAACTTCGCAAGCAAGTGAAAGCCGCCAATGAAAGGGGAAAGCTCTCAGCAAACATCACACTTAACGATATGGTTTGTTTTGCCGTGATCAAAGCACTGAAAAAATTCCCCAATGCCAATTCGCATTTCCTGGGAGAAAGTATGCGCCTTTTCAATAAAGTGCATCTCGGATTAGCTGTGGACACAGAGAGGGGATTGATGGTTCCGGTGGTGAAAAATGCAGACGATTTATCCATCACTGGACTTTCCAATCAGTTTAAAGAAATTGCTAATGCCTGCAAAACGGGTAGCGTAAATCCCGATATTCTCTCTGCTGAAGCCGGCTCATTTACCGTTTCCAATTTGGGGAATTATGGTGTGGAGATGTTTACTCCCGTTATCAACCTGCCGCAATCGGCCATCTTGGGTGTGAACACCATCGTTCCCCGTCCGAAAGATCTTGGCGATGGTGTGTATGCTTTCGTTCCCTATATTGGATTGAGTTTGACTTACGACCATCGTGCACTCGATGGCGGCGAAGCGACACGCTTCCTGAAGCAAATTGCCATAGAAATAGAAAATCTTGAAATAGAATATTAAAGCAAAATCGTAAATCACAAATTATTATGATAGACTTATTAATTATTGGCGGTGGGCCAGCAGGATATGTTGCTGCTGAACGTGCAGGACACAAAGGACTAAACGTAGTTTTATTCGAGAAAAAAACATTAGGCGGCGTATGCCTTAACGAAGGATGTATCCCCACTAAAACCATGCTCTACAGTGCCAAAACGTATGAAAATGCCTTTCATGGAGATAAATACGGTGTTTTTGCCGAAAATGTTCGTTTTGAATATGAGAAAATTGTATCGCGCAAAAATAAAGTGGTTCGAAAACTGGTGGCCGGCGTGAAAACCAAAATGAAAGTCAACAACGTGAACGTTATCGAAGGCGAAGCTGTGATTACAGGCCGAAGCGACAAAGGAATTGAAGTAACCTGTAACGGAGAGTCGTATTTCGGTAAAAACCTGTTGATTTGCACCGGTTCCGAAGCGTCGGTTCCTCCTATTCCCGGATTAAAAGAAGCAGGTGATGTTATTTTGACCAATCGTGAAATTCTCGCGCTAAAAGAGCAACCGCAAAACTTGGTTGTTATTGGCGGTGGCGTTATCGGGATGGAATTTGCCAGTTTTTATAACAGTTTGGGTTCTAAAGTAACGGTAATTGAAATGTTGCCGGAAATTTTAGGCAACAACGATCTGGAAATTACCGCCATGTCGCGCGATATTTTCGTTAAAAAGGGCATTGAGTTTCATCTCAACGCCAAAGTCGTGCAAGTGGATGGAAATAAAGTGCTTTTTGAAAAAGATGGCGAAACACATACCATTGAAGGCGATAAAATCCTGTTGAGCGTTGGCCGTCGTGCCAACACGCAAGGTTTTGGCCTGGAAAATATCGGTGTTGAACTGTTCAAAGGAGGAATTAAGGTAGATGAGAAAATGCGCACCAACGTTCCCAACGTTTTTGCTGCCGGCGACGTTACCGGATTTTCACTTCTTGCACACACTGCCAGTCGCGAAGGCGAAGTGGTAGTCAACAACCTCATGGGTAAAAACGATATCATGCGTTACAATGCTATTCCGGGTGTGGTTTACATCAATCCCGAAATTGCAGGCGTGGGCGAAACCGAGGAAAGTGCCAAGGCAAAAAACATCGCCTATAAAGTAGCTAAACTCCCAATGGCGTATGCCGGACGTTTCGTTGCTGAAAATGAAGGTGGTGTCGGATTATGTAAAGTGCTTGTCGGTGAAAAGTATGGCGAAGTTATCGGTGTTCACATGATTGGAAATCCAAGCAGTGAAATGATTTACGGCGCTTGTATGGCCATCGAACAGGAAATGACGTTAGAGGAAATGAAAGAAGTTGTTTTCCCACACCCAACCGTAAGTGAGATATTTAAAGAAGTGATTTTTGAGTTTTAGTTTTGTTGATTCACGGTTTTAGAATCCTGATTTACGATTATTTTCGGTAATATTTTATCCGAATAATAAAATAATAAAGTTTTAAAAATCGTAAATTTAAAATCGTCAATCGTAAATAAAGAAGATAGTATGCCCAAATGTGATTTTATCGATCCCAAAGAAGTTCGCCAGGCGAGTTTCATCAACTTTGAACCCATTCCGGTCAATCAGTATAAAAAAACGGTGAAGGAAGAACGCGCAAATTTCACCGACGATGAGTTAAAGTCCATATATCATGATATGGTACTCATCCGCGAGTTCGAAACCATGCTCAACCTTATCAAAACCAAAGGTGAGTATAACGGCACAGCGTACAATCACCCCGGTCCGGCGCACTTGTCCATCGGGCAGGAGTCTTCAGCCGTGGGAATGGCGTGGACGCTTACAGTTGATGACTTCATTTTCGGGAGTCACCGCTCACATGGCGAGATTCTGGCCAAAGGAATGTCTGCCATTAACAAACTATCAGACGAAGAGCTGATGAAAATAATACAGGAGTTTTTCGATGGTTCGGTCTTGAAAATCGTTCAGAAAGATTTCGATGGAACAGTCAAGGAACTTGCCCGCCGATTTTTGGTTTACGGAACGTTGGCCGAAATATTTGCCCGCGAAACCGGTTTCAACAAAGGATTGGGCGGTTCCATGCACGCCTTTTTCACCCCTTTCGGCGTGTATCCCAACAACGCCATTGTTGGCGGTTCCGGAGATATTGCCGTGGGTGCCGCGCTGTACAAAAAAGTGAACCGCAAACCCGGCATGGTAGTAGCAAATATCGGCGACGCGTCTATGGCGTGTGGCCCTGTTTGGGAAGGAATAAGTTTTGCTGCCATGGACCAGTTTAAAGAACTTTGGGAAGATGATATGCAAGGCGGATTACCCGTAATCATCAACATTGTGAACAATCAATACGGTATGGGTGGGCAAACCTGCGGTGAGACAATGGGCTACGAAATTGCCGCCCGCATTGGCGCCGGAGTTAATCCCGAACAAATGCACGCCGAGCGGGTTGATGGCTACAATCCGTTGGCAGTGATTGATGCTTACAAACGCAAACGCAAAGTGCTGGAAGAGAAAAACGGCCCGGTTTTACTGGATGTTCTCACGTATCGTTACAGCGGCCATTCGCCTTCCGATGCTTCGTCGTATCGCACCAAAGAGGAAGTAGAAGCATGGGAAGCTCAGGATTGCATTGCATCGTTCGGAACACAATTGATTGAGGCTGAAGTAGCCACACAAGCCGATTTGGATTCCGTATGGAGCGATGTGAAAGCGCTGGTTTACGATATGTTTTTAAAATCGATCGACGATGAAGTTTCTCCCCGCATGACCAACGCCGATGTGATTGGCGATATGATGTTTTCGAACGAATCGGTAGATCGTTTTTCGGATGCCGAACCCGATGTCCTGATGCCGTTGGAGGAAAACTCCCGCGTGAAAAAAATCGCCAATAAAGAGCGTTTCGCTTTCGATGCCGAAGGCAAACCGTTCAGCAAAATGAAACAGTTCCAACTTCGCGATGCCATTTTTGAAGCTATTATGGACAGATTCTATAAAGATGCATCCCTGATAGCTTATGGCGAAGAAAACCGCGATTGGGGTGGTGCATTTGCCGTTTACGGTGGAATGACCGAAGCATTGCCGTATCACCGACTGTTCAATTCGCCCATTTCGGAAGCGGCTATTGTAGGAACAGCAATCGGTTATGCCATGTGTGGGGGACGCGTAATTCCCGAAATTATGTACTGCGACTTTCTGGGACGTTGCGGCGATGAAGTATTCAACCAACTTCCCAAGTGGCAGGCAATGAGCGGAAACGTGCTGAAAATGCCGGTTGTTTTGCGTGTTTCGGTCGGTTCAAAATATGGTGCACAGCACTCGCAAGACTGGACTTCGCTGGTGGCACATATTCCAGGCATTAAAGTTTGTTTCCCAGTTACACCTTACGATGCCAAAGGGTTGATGAATTCCGCTTTACAAGGTACCGATCCGGTAATTTTCTTCGAAAGCCAACGTATTTACGACATCGGTGAGCAGTTTCACAAAGGTGGTGTGCCCACGGGATATTACGAAATCCCTATCGGAGAACCCGACGTGAAAAAAGAAGGAGAAGACATCACGTTCCTTACTATCGGACATACACTCTATCCCGCGCTGCAAGCAGCAAAAGAGTTGGAAGAAAAATACGGAATGAGCGCCGAAGTGATTGATGCCCGTTCGCTCGTGCCGTTTAATTACGAAAAAGTGATCGAGTCGGTAAAGAAAACCGGGAAAATCATCGTTGCCGGCGATGCCACTGCCCGCGGTTCGTTTCTGAATGATTTGGCAGCCAATATAGGCTCGCTTTGTTTCGATTACCTTGATGCGCCTGTGGCAGTGCTCGGTTCACGCAACTGGATTACTCCTGCACACGAACTCGAAAGTTCATTTTTCCCGCAAACAAGCTGGTTTATCGATATGATCCACGAACGTATTCAGCCGCTCAAGGATTACATCCCCGGTGAGAATTTTACCGATGGTGAAATGGTGAGAAGAGCGAAAAAGGGAATTTAGTTATGAGTTTTCCAAAAGTAAATGCTCATTTGCATACGCCATTCTCCTTCAGTGCGTTTCGCGATATCGATGACGCATTGGACAGAGCCGTGAAGGAAAACGTGAAAGTGGTTGGTATCAACGATTTCTACACTGCCGAAGGCTACGAAGAGTGGGCGGAAGGTTGCAAAAAACGTGCTCTTTACCCGCTTTTCGGCATTGAACTGATAAGCTTGAATGAAGCCGACCAAAAAGTCGGATTACGCGTGAACGATCCCGGAAATCCCGGTCGGACTTACATTAGCGGTAAGGGTTTGGCGTATCCGTTTCGGTTAGCAGAACCGTTTGCTACGCAATTGACAAACGTGCGAAACGAAGCCAACAAACAGGTCGAAGCGATGTGCGAAAAACTAAATGAACAACTTGAAAGTAAAAATCTTGGCATTTCGCTGAACATTGATTGGATAAAAGATAATCTGACGAAAGGTTCCATCCGGGAACGCCATTTGGCTAAAGCATTACGCTTAAAAGTTTACGAAAAGTGCAGCGAAGATATATCCTGTATTCAAAACACGTTAAAAGAGATTTTTGACGGAAAAGAATTGAAATCGGATGTGGCAAATGTTGCCGGAGTAGAAAATGAAATTCGTGCCAATCTGCTGAAAGCAGGCGGTGCGGCTTTTGTTCCCGAAACGGCCGAAGCTTTTCTGCCTGTGCAGACCGTTTGCGAAATTATTTTAGCGGCGGGAGGCATACCTACTTATCCCTTTTTGGCAGACGATGCCAACGGAAATTATACCGATTTTGAAGATGATTTGGAACGTGTGGCTCAACAACTGACTGAACGTGGTTTTCATTCCGTGGAATTTATCACTACCCGAAACGACGTGAAGCTGCTGGAAAAATACGCCACTTACCTTCACAATCAAGGTTTCGTGGTAACTTTCGGCAGCGAGCACAATTCGCCGATGATGGAACCCGTTGAACTTTTCGCACGAAATAATACGCCGTTAACCGATAAACTTTTGCAAATTAACTACGAAGGTGCGTGCATCATTGCAGCGCATCAACATTTGGTAGCCCAAGGATTAAACGGTTACGTGGATGAAAATGGCAATGCAGATAGAACGAAGCGAGGAGAGTTCGTAAAACTTGGGAATGAATTAATTAATCCCTAAATCCCCTGAAGGGGACTTTAAGAGCTGAAGATTGTAATAAAGATAACGCAAAATGACACATACATCGGAAACACCTCCTTTAGGGGGGCGGAGGGTAATTCAGGATTTAATTTCCATATCGCAGTTTTACGGCCAAGACAATCGCTTTGTCATTGCCGGTGGTGGAAATACATCGTATAAAAACGCTGAAAGAATTTGGGTGAAAGCAAGCGGTTCATCACTTGCTACGATTACCGAAGACGGTTTTGCCATACTCGACCGCTCAAAACTCAATCCGATGGCTGAAAAAAAATACAGCGCGGATTCCGATGAACGCGAAGAAGAAGTGAAAAACGATTTGGCTGTTGCAACTATTACCAAAGGTAAACGTCCGTCAGTAGAAACTTCAATGCATAACGCGATTGATTACGCGTTTGTAGTACATCTGCATCCCACGCTTGTAAATGGATTAATGTGTTCTCAAAACGCGGAAAGTGAGTTGAGAAAACTTTTTGGTGAAAAAACGTTATACGTGGAATATACTGACCCAGGCTACGTGCTTTTCAAAAAAGTGGACGATAAAATACGTGAATATCGGGCAAAGTTTAACGAAGAACCGCAGGTTATCTGGTTGCAAAATCACGGAATTTTTGTAGCTGCAGATAATATTGACGAAATAAAATCCATTTACAGTTCTATTTTTGATACATTGGAAAAGGCTGTGAAAACTCAACTTCCTGTGGGTGAAAGAAAAACTTGTAGTTGTACTGAAGAAATCCTGCCAGCCATTCGGATGATGTTGTCAAAAGATGGTTTGAAAACATTGAAAGTTCGAAAAAATGAGCTGATAAAATATTTTTACGACAGCGAAGAAAATCAACAGAAAATAGCCAAACCTTTCACGCCCGATGCCATCGTTTATTGTAAATCAAATTACCTGTTTTTCAACGAGGAATTGCCTGAAGAGGTTGTTGCTAACGCGAAAAAAGTCATTCCCGATTTCATCAGTAAGTTCGGATACCTGCCGAAAGTCTTGTTGATTAAAGGAATTGGTCTTGTCGCCGTTGGCGATAATGCGAAGCAATGCGACATCATCCTTGATGTGTTTGAAGATGCGATGAAAGTAGCCTATCTTTCGCAGTCGTTTGGTGGAGCGCATCCGATGACACAACCACAAATCGATTTTATCGACAACTGGGAAGTGGAGAATTACCGTCGCAGCGTGGCGGCAGGTGCATCTAAAGGGCGAGCGGAAAACAAAACCATTGTGGTTACCGGTGCTGCTCAAGGCTTTGGTGAAGGAATTGCCGAATGTTTGCTGCGCGAAGGAGCCAATATTGTTGTGGCTGATTTAAACGAAGAGGTTGGTAAAGCCACAACAGAAAAATTCAACGGCTTTGCAAAAAGTAACCGGGCAGTTTTCGTGAAAACGAATGTTGCCGAAATTCCAAGTCTGGAAAATCTTATTCACGAAACCGTTTGCAACTTCGGTGGAATTGACTGCTTTATCAGTAATGCAGGAGTGTTACGTGCCGGTGGATTGGAGGATATGACGCCCGAAAACTTTGATTTTGTAACTAAAATAAACTACAACGCTTATTTTTATTGCACCAAAGTAGTCAGTAAAGTGATGAGGTTACAAACTGAGCATGCTTCGAATAATTATTTCGCCGATATTATCCAAATCAATTCTAAGTCGGGCTTACGAGGTAGCAAAGCCAATTTTGCTTACGCCGGTGGAAAATTTGGCGGCATTGGACTGACACAATCGTTTGCATTGGAATTGGCGCCGTATCGGATAAAAGTAAATTCCGTTTGTCCCGGGAATTACTACGAAGGCCCTTTGTGGAGCGATCCTGAAAACGGATTGTTCGTGCAATACCTGAAAGCCGGAAAAGTACCCGGTGCCAAAACCATCGACGACGTAAAAGCGTTTTATTTGGCACAAGTTCCTATGCGAAAAGGCTGCACGCCGGAAGATGTCACTAAAGGCGTTCTCTATTTGATGGAGCAATGTGGCGAAACCGGGCAAGCGTTGCCAATAACAGGTGGGCAGGTGATGTTGAGTTAGTACCCCTAACCCCTAAAGGGGAATAGAGTAAATGAATATAAATAATTTAAATTAAATCCTTGGTTTAAGTCTCCCTTTAGGGAGATTTAGAGGGTCATTTATTATGAAAACAAAAGCAGTCCGTTTGTACGGCAAAAAAGACCTTCGGTTGGAAGAGTTCGAATTACCGAAAATAAAGGACAACGAAATATTGGCTAAGGTAGTCTCCGATTCGTTGTGCATGTCATCCTACAAAGCATCGACGCAAGGAGCTGATCACAAGCGAATTCCCGACGATGTGGCGGAGAATCCCATAATTATCGGCCACGAATTTGCCGGTGAACTACTGGAAGTGGGCAGCAAATGGGCGCACAAATTTAAAGCGGGAGATAAATTTTCCATTCAGCCGGCTTTGTATTACGAAGATGGGCCTGTTGGCATTTTAAGTGCGCCCGGATACAGCTATCAATACATTGGTGGTGATGCCACTTACGTCATCATTCCCAACGAAGTGATGGAGATGGATTGCCTGCTCACGTATCACGGCGAAGGTTATTATCCCGCATCGCTGGCTGAGCCGCTTTCGTGCGTTATTGGAGCCATGCACGCCAATTATCACACAACACCCGGAAGTTACAAGCACAAAATGGAAATTGTTGACGGCGGAAAAATGGCTTTGCTGGCCGGAGTGGGGCCCATGGGGCTTGCTGCGATTAACTATGTACTTCGGCGTGAAGACCTGAAGCCGTCGTTGTTTGTGGTTACCGATATCGACCAAGCTCGTCTCGATCGTGCCGCATCCATTTACACCGTTGAGTTTGCCGCTTCACGCGGAATCGATTTAAGGTACATCAACACAGGGGAGATGGAAAATCCGGTAGAAGAACTGAAAGCCATCAGCGGAGGAACGGGCTATGACGATGTTTTCGTTTTTGCACCTGTAAAACCAGTGGTGGAACAAGGCGATGCCATTCTCGGATTCGATGGTTGCCTGAACTTTTTTGCAGGCCCCGATAATCCGAATTTCAGCGCAACGTTGAACTTTTACAACGTGCATTACGCTTACACACACATTGTGGGCACAAGCGGTGGTAACACCGACGATATAAAAGAGGCGCTCGACATAATGAGCAAAGGTTTAGATCCTGCCGGACTGGTAACGCACATCGGAGGATTGGATGCAGTGGCTGACGCAACGAATAATCTGCCAAACATTCCCGGTGGCAAGAAATTAATTTACACACACCTGGAAATGCCACTCACTCCTATTTCGGATTTCGCAAAATTAGGTGAAACCGATGAACTATTTAAAAACTTAGCTGAAATTTGCGACCGTCACAACGGGTTGTGGAGCGTGGAGGCTGAAACGTATTTGTTGGAAAATAAATAATCGCCACTAAGACTCTAAGGCACTAATATGCACAAAGATAAGAATAAAGACTACGAACCTATATCTGAACAAGAAGAAGAGATAGGGAAAGCCATTGTTCACGCTGCTTATTTGGTTCACAAAGAATTAGGGCCTGGTTTGTTAGAGAAAGTGTATGAGATTTGCTTTTGTCATATACTCGAAAAAATGGGATACGATGTGAAAAGACAATTGGATATTCCGATTGTCTTTGATGGAATCACATTTTCAGAAGGACTAAAGTTGGATGTATTAGTAGATGATTTGGTAATTTGCGAGTTAAAAGCAATTGGCGTCGTTCATCCCGTATGGGAAGCCCAACTTTTAAGTCTCACCTGAAATTAACAGGAAAGCGACTCGGCTACTTGATAAATTTCAACGTGCCGTATATTAAAAAAGGAATTAAACGATTTGTGAAATAAATTCTGCCACCAAGAAAAAAGATTTAAGAATTGCAATTAAGTTATCTTTAGTGTCACAACAACATGTAACTTAGTGTTTATTCGAGTCTTTGCGCCTTTGTGGTAAAGCAAAAAATATGAAACAATTAGACACCCATTTAATGCATCCGGTGGAGCAAATCAATATCATCATCGGACGAATTTACAGAAGCGGAATGACTACCACCTCCGGTGGAAACATTTCTATCCGCGATGATAATGGCGATATCTGGATCACACCATCCGGAGTGGATAAGGGAAATCTGACCACAAAGGATATTATGTGTGTAAAGAAGGATGGAACAATTATCGGCTTACACAGACCGTCATCGGAGTATCCCTTTCATAGAGCTATATACGAGTCCCGTCCGGACATAAAGGCAATCATTCACGCACATCCGCCTGCTTTGGTTGCATTCAGTATTGCCGGGGAAATTCCTGACACAAAACTTGTACCACAAGCTTACAACGTCATAGGTGAAGTAGGTTTTGCTCCTTACGGCACACCGGGTAGTGAAGACCTTGGTAAGAAAATTGCCAATGAGTTTTTGAATAAAAACTATAAGGCGGTGATAATGGAAAATCACGGTGTGGTGCTGGGCGGAAGCGATATGATGGATGCTTATCAACGTTTTGAAACGCTGGAGTTCTGCTGTAGGACCATCGTAAACGCGGGACAACTCGGAAAGGTAAACTATCTTACCAGTGAACAAGTGTCGAGTTATGTTAATCATATTCCCAAAAATGTTGCTCATTTCATGGATGTTGATTATCCTTCGGATGAACGTGTACTGCGAACAGAGATGGTCAATATTATTCGTCGTGCGTGTGATCAGGGACTAATGATTTCGACGTATGGGACGGTATCAGTAAGATGGCGCGACAACGATTTTCTCATCACACCACGCGATGTGGCACGCTGGGATATTGTTCCCGGTGATATTGTACAGATTAAAAAAGGTATGGCCGAGGCAGGAAAAACTCCCAGCCGTTCCGTGGCGTTGCATCAACGGATTTATCAGCTAAATCCACACATTAATTCCATCATTTGCACCCAACCGGTTAATCTCATGGCTCACGCTGTGAGCGGTATCAAATTCGATGTGCGTACCATACCGGAAAGTTGGATTTTCCTTCAAGACGTACCATCGATTCCGTTCGGATTAATTTATAATGAAATCGACGATGTAGCTAAAATGTTCAACAAAAACCGGGTGATTTTAGTGGAGAATGACAGTATTTTCGTTACGGGAGATAAATTGTTGAATACTTTTGATTATCTGGAAGTTGCTGAGTTTTCTGCAAATTCACTCGTGATGGCATTAGCCATTGGACCGTTAAAACCTATTGGAGATAAGGAGATTGATGATCTCCGCATTGCGTTTAACGTTAAATAAGTTCAATATTTTAACCAAAACTTTGGACGTGAATATGGAGTTAATCTTTTCTCCTTCAACAATTCCGTCATTTAACCTGGCTGCGGAAGAATACCTGTTCACTACACAAAAGGAGTATCTTTTTTTGTATGTGAATGAGCCTAGTGTAATTATTGGTTATAATCAGGCGGTGGTAAATGAAGTGGATATAGATTTCTGCATCGAAAACGATATTCGCATCATTCGTCGATTATCCGGTGGTGGAGCTGTCTATCATGATTCAGGAAATCTCAATTACTCATTTATTTCCGATAAAAAAGATATGCCACTCAGTGCGGATTTTCTGTTGCCTGTAATCCATGTACTCGAGAAATTGGATATTCCTGCGGAAATAAGAAAAAGAAAAGATTTATGGCTACCCGGCGGATATAAAATTTCGGGAACAGCTTCACATGTTTCAAAAGGAAGAGTATTGCATCACGGTACTTTGCTTTACGATAGTAATTTAGAACATTTGCAACGCTCATTGAATCCTGAAAAAAGAAATATTATTGCGAAAGCTACCGCATCGGTAGTTAGCCCTGTGAAAAATATAAGCTCTTTTTTGGTTGAAAAAGAAAAGAATGTATTGTCTTTTCAAGAGTTTGTTGATCGGTTTATCGACGAATCCGTGAAGTATTTTGGTGTTTCCGGTTTAACTTCATTAACTATAACCGATGTGGAAGCTATTGACGAGTTGCGTCAGCATAAATATTCACAACGCGAGTGGAATTATAAAATGTAGGTCCGTCAGACGGATATGGAACCGTCAGATACGAACAATTTTCCTTGAAATGTATCTCTTTCCCGAAACCGCTTTATCACTTTTTCTGTCAGTTCGTAGTTTTTTAATCCCCAATCGGGAGCTATAAGCAGTGATTTGGGCGATTGTGAAGCAAATCGTTCAATAAAAAAGTTGGGGTTTAACCGTTCGGCAAAATCCACACACAAATCTATGTACTCTTCGAGTTCGAAAATATAAAACGATTCAGGAAGCAAAGTGTATTCCTTTGCCATTGCGGTTCCACGAATAATTTGCAGTTGATGCATCTTAAGCGTTGTGAGCGGAAGTTGCGATAGTTTTTTCGCGTGCGAAAGTAAATCGTCATCGGTTTCACCCGGTAAACCCAAAATTAAATGTGCACCCACAGGAATTCCTTTTCGGGCGGTTTTTTCGATAGCTTCTACTGATTCTTCCCATGTATGTTGCCGATTTACACGCTCCAGCGTTTTGTTGAGCGTGCTTTCGATGCCGTATTCGATAAGAAGAAATGTTTTTTTGTTTAATTCCGCAAAATATTCCAGTAATTCATCTGGCATACAATCAGGGCGTGTACCAATGATGAGCCCTACAACATCGGGGTAGGCGAGCGCTTCCTCGTACATCGCGATGAGCTTTTCGATGCTGTCGTACGTGTTGGTGTACGATTGGAAATAGGCCAGATATTTCATCGCCGGATACTTGTGCGAGAAGAAACTGATTCCGTCGGCCAGTTGTTCCGATATGGTTTTGGTGGGTTTCCCATAACCCGGACTAAAACTCTGGTTGTTGCAGTAGGTGCATCCGCCGCGGCCTTTTGAACCATCGCGATTGGGACAGGTAAATCCTGCGTTGATGGATATTTTTTGTACTTTATAGGGAGATTTCTGTGAGAGAAATTCTGAAAAATCACGATATAGCCTTTGCTCTTTCATATTGATTGCAAAAGTAATGAAAAACAAAAGCCCGACCAAAAAGCCGGGCTTTTGCCTGATAGTTTCTATCAGAAAGATCTGTTAATCGTCATCATCGTCATCATCAAAATCGCAATCGATAATATCATCAAACCATTCCCAAATTCTCTTGCCTAACAAATAATTGTAAGACTTATCATCGTCATCATCGTTGTAAAAAATTTCGATAATACCGTTTTTGTTGTAATCAATGGCTTGACTAAAATCGATTCCACTCAGCGTACGTGAGAATAATCGGTTTACATAAAAATCGACTGTAACACCTAAATTTTCACCCGGGATAAATGGCCTATCAAATTCAATTTCAAAATCGAATTCCTTATTGGAAGCAAAAATAAACGGAGTTCCCATAATTTCACCTTCAACCCGAATTGTCTGATTGTACATCAACGAATTTTTATCACGATTCTTCTGCATTTCAAATTCGATTTCTTCGAAGTTGGCTTTGGGAAGTTCCAAACCTGTGAACAACGTTTCGATTTGCAAAACTCCATTTGAAATTAAATCAATTTCGAATGGACCTTTCAACTCAATATCGTCGTCGTAAGAATATGAACCGCCAAACTTGTAAGCCCATTTATCATCATCGTCAAAATCAAATTCAATTTTTCCTACATTGATTTTAAACGTGCTAATGTTTACCAGATCATCAAATGATAATGCACGAGTTTCACCCTGAACGGCACTTTTAGGAACTGCACCATTAGTAGCCCTGAATTGAAGAGCTACTTTCCCCGAATCAACACCTCCTAAGGGGTTGTCGGTTTCGCAACCAATAAATGCAAACGGCAATAACATTGCCACTGCCATAACTTTTAATAGATTCTTTTTCATAACTTAAATTTGAATTTTGTTTCAAGAATTGCGCGCTTTGTCATAAATAAGAGTCTTTGTTTTACAAAAAGTTTAAGTAAGAAAAGTTAAAGTGTGTGAACTAGTGGCTATTCGAAAAAAAAGAGAGCGCGACATCACGTCTCACTCTCTTTAAAGTGATTGTTTAAAAGTAGAGTTATTTTTTTGTAGCATATAAATTCAGTGTAATCACGATATTTCCGGGATTTTTTATGAAACTGACTTTGGCAATACCTTTATCGGTTGGTTTTTCGAAGGTATCCACGCGGTTTTTCCCGTTCCTCACTATCGAAACCTGCTCATATTTGTCAGCTTTAAGTGCGTTCTCCACTTCTCTTGTAAAGCTTTCATCCAATGACTTGTCGGCTGAATTCAGTGTTAGCATTTGCCGCCCGAGACTTGTTGTAGATTTGTCCAATACCATGAGGTCAAAATTTTTCATATCGCTTAATCTGTCCATTGTACTGGCTCTTTTTTGGTAAATGTAGTTGAACCGCTCGTCCTCCATGTATTTATCAAATAGTTTTTCGAGTTGTTGAGCCGATGCTCCGGCAACAAAAAGAGTTGCCAAAAAAAGAATAGAAAGAATTTTTTTCATATCTGTAAGGGTTTATAAGTTATTGATTTTCTGATTCTGTATAGTTTATTTTTCGATATACGTTGTCGAATATTTTATCGGCATCCATTTCTGTTTGCATTGCATTTACTTCTACAAACGGTTCATAACTGGTGCGGATGATCTCATTGGCTTGCATAAACATTTTGTCGGCATATTGTTGCGCTTTTTGCGGGTTGGTTATTTCTTTTCCGTTTATGAAAACCGTGTAATCATCGGATTGCATTTCTGACTGATTTTTGAACGGAAATAAAGTGATAACAAGAAGAATGACCGCTGCCGTACTTGCTATCGTAATCCATAATTTCCGGGATAAAGACTGTTTTTCTTTGTCTCTTTCCAAAGGGATGACAAAAGCGGGAGCTGCAATTTGTTTTTCTTTATCGAAACCGGCAAACATGGGTTTATACATTTCGTGTTGAGGTGAAATATTGTCGCTCCGAAAGTAATTTTTCAGCACGTTTTCTTCTTCGGGTGAGGCCGTGCCATCGAAATAGTTGTTTAATAGGTTATCTATATTGTTCATAAAGCATTTTCTCCTGTTGTTGATGGATTAAAATCATTTCGCGCAGTTTTTTCCGCGCCCGCGACAAATTTACCGTAACAGCATTTTCGGTCATCGACATTACTTCAGCGATTTCACTGATTTCCATTTCTTCCACATCCTTCATTCGGATAATGGTTCGTTGTGTCTCGGGCAGCAAGTCTATCATCCGGCTGATGACGTTTACCGTGTCGGCTTGTTCCGCAAGCTGATGCGGATTGGGTGCATTATATTCTGCGTTGGCGGGAAGTTCTCCGTTGAGTTGTTGCTTGCGGAGCAAATCCACACACAGGTTTCGCATCGATGTAAGCATAAACGCCTGTGGATTTTCGATTGCTTTCAGTTGTTTTCGTTTTTCCCACAACCGCATCATCAAATCCTGATACGCATCCTTCGAACGGTTTTCGTCTTTTAATATCGACCGAGCCATTCGATACAGCTTATCGGAATAGCACAGGATGTGAAGTTGAAATTGTTGGGTATCCATACATTTATATAGACGACAAAGTTCGGAAAATCTTACATCTACCGGTAGTTTTCTTTCAAAAAAAACCGCAAAACAGTATAATGACCGTTCTGCGGATGGTTTTATAGCCTTTTTTCTGATTGTTGATCCGGAATTTTATCAGTCTTTTCTTGCTTTGTCGATATATTCCTGAAATTTACGCCAATCGTAATAGTGAAATGTTTTGTCGTCGCTCATGGCTACAAAAATACCTTTGACAAATGGTTCACCTAAATTTAGATCTATCACGTCTGAACCGTCACTTTCGGTAGCTCTCACGGGGATATCGACAATTTCGATATGCTCGTGCGGATTTGTGGCACTTCCTTCGCGTGGAAACACTTTAAAAGAATGGTTCGCCTGATTGGAAACCAGAATATATCCTGTTTTGTCGTCGGTTTTATAAACGGAAATACCTTCGTTATCTTCTTTGAAACCGGTTGTGCCGAACAGCGCCAGTTCATCGTTTCCTTTTTCGGGATCGGCGTAATATTTTCGCACGCCGGTTTGCTCGTCAGAATAATAAATGTAACCCAATTCATTGTCCACGGCAACGGATTCGATTTCCTTTTTGCCACTGTATTTTCCGAATACACGCACCTGTTCACCAACAACGTTTCCGTTGGTATCAGCACTAAGTTTATATTGATGCAGGTAACCCTCAGCAGGGCCTTCTTTTCGGCTTACGATGGCAAAAATCTCATTTTTTCCGAGAGAATCCCGGCGCGTGTATAGCGCAATACCCATCGGTGAACGTTGTTGTTCGTCTGCAAATACCGGAATGCCACCGTTGTCGATAGACACCATATCGGGTAGCAAGAAAACACGTAACATATTTCTTTCTCGCTCGGTTGTTACAGCAATATCCACTAAAACTGAATCGTTAATTGGCAGTGCATAAGCTACATCCACATTGTTGGGACGTTTCAGTGTTTCGGTTTTGTGCACAATTTTTCCCTGAAGATCGAAAACATAAAGCGCTCCGTCTGAATCTTTATCGGTTCCGATGATGAGCGATTGGTTTACGTTGTCTGGATTTACCCAAATGGCGGGATCATCGGTATCGTGAGTGGTTTTTTCGGTAATGAATTCCGGGGTAACTGCTTCTTGTTTAGTTTGAGAGCAGGAAATTAAGAAAATTAAGAAAAAAATGAGTAACAAATGATTTTTCATAAAGCACAATAATTTTGATTTCCATGGCAAAGATACGGAATTATGATATTGCTGAAAATTAAGATTTTGTTACAGAAAAAGCATATTCCGATTTTAACCGGACGATGCTTTAATTAAAAAAACAGGAGAGAATGTTATTCTTTTTCGAATTCTTTGAGGTCGGAAATGCGTTGTTTGGGTTGATTTAACTTTCGGAAGTAATTAAAGTTTAGCCACTCCAACAAGTAAATAAGGTAGCAGTTATTTTAAAAGCATAGTTCTTTAACTAAAACCGATAATTGTTGTACAAAAACGAATCATTACCATGCAGAAACGGATGGTAACCCGGTTACTATTCATTTCTGCGCGGTTACAACTCATTTCTGCATGGTTACCTGGTATTTCTGTAAGGATACAATCCATTTCTACAGGGTTATCTGTCATTTCTGTATGGTTGCAATCCATTTCTGTGCAGCGACAATGAGTTTTGTTGAAAGGAAATGAGGGCGCGACATTGTGCCTCGCCCTCTTAATGATGTTTGTATTTAGAAGTAGAGAGAATGTTATTCTTTTTCAAATTCTTTGAGGTCGGAAATG
>DCEG01000109.1 GCA_002316835.1 Bacteroidales bacterium UBA1035
AATCAACATATCCGAAACTTCGACGGAATGTTGGAAAAATTAACGGCATCATTTAATCATATTTTGCCGGAAAAATCTTCTTTCGAACTATGAACAAACCTTTAGTTTCGGTTATCATTCCTGTTTACAACGGAGAGCAATATATTGCCGAATGTATTGAACAGATACTCAATCAATCGTACAAAAACCTGGAAATAATTGTAATAAACGACGGTTCCACCGACAAAACAAGTCAGATTGCAAAATCTTATCCGGTAAAATTGATTGAGTTTCTACAGAACAGAGGCAACTCTGTTGGTAAAAATGCGGGAATGAACGCTGCTAAGGGTGAATTGATTCATTTTATGGATGTGGACGATGCCATCAACCCTGATTTCTACAAAAACATGGTATCGGCAATAATCCAAACCGGAGCCGAAACAGCATGTTGCGAATTCATAAACCAATTGAAACCTCATCGCACAATGCATATTTTGGAACGAAAAGTTTGTTACTCTACCCACGAAAAATTAAAGGCCACAAACGTTGGTCGTTGGGGTTACACAGTTAGATATCTGTTCAAAAAAAGCCTTTTGGAAGAGTACAATATCCAGTTCGAGGAAGGACGATTCATTGAAGACATACCTTTTTCACTTGCTGCGGTTTATTTTTCAAAATCCATGGTGCTTGTCCCAGGTGCAACATATACATATATTAAACGGAAAAACTCTATTATGACTAATCGGGACAAAGAGCATCGCAAAAAGAGGCATTGTGATTTGCGATATGCTAAAGAGATAAGGCATAAATTTGCACGAAAACATAAATTCAAGATTCCGGGTGTTCCCACGGGCAAATTTTCTCTTTTCTTTGTAAAATGGTTTACCTAATAATTATTCTTTTATGACAGATTTACCTCTAACCACAGTAGTGATTCCCGTGCGTAATGGCGAAGCGTACATTGCACAATGCATCGAAAACATTTTGTTTCAATCCTTTAAAAATATTGAAATTATTGTTGTTGATAATGGATCGACCGACAAAACAGCACAAATAGCACAACAATATCCTACCATAAGGTATATTTACGAACCTAATGGAGGCCTTTCTGGGGCGCGAAATGCCGGCATGGATGTGGCAAAAGGCGAATACATTCATTTTATGGATGTCGACGACCTGGTTACGCTAAATTATCACGAGAAAATGACACAAGCTGCCATCGAAGCTCAGGCCGACATAGCTTGTAGCGGATTTGTTTTTGAGCGTTTTCCGACGCAGACCCAACGCATAGAGCACAAGTTGGTAATTTCGACTACGGAAGACAAAATCTTGTTTACAAATGTGGCTAACTATCCTGCTTGCTGGAGGTACTTTTATAAACTTTCGTTTCTGAAAGACAATTCGCTTCGCTATGAAGACAACCGATATTCGCAAGACAAACTCTTCTCCATTCAGGCTATTTATCTGGCCAACAGAATAGTAACAGTACCTGAAGCCGTTTACATCTACAAACATCGGGAAAGAGCCATCACCACAAGCAAAGATATGGCTACCATCAAAAAGCGTCATGCCGACAGAAAATATGCTAATCGTTTTAGAGCCGAGTATGCAAAAAAAAATGGATTTGCCTTGGACAAAAGCCTTTATAGCCACAGTTGGCAATACAAATTGTTTGGCATTCCCTTTCTAATCAAAACTGTATATTACCCTGGGAAAAAGAGGTGGTATTTCTTGGGGATTCCCGTATTTCAGAAAAAAGATATCGGCAAATGATCATCGCTCAAATCAAAGCCGGACTAGGCAATCAATTGTTTCAGTATGCCGCAGCAAAACAATTGGCTGAAAAATTGGGAACACAATTAAAACTCAATGTGGATTTTTTCGGCAATAATATGAACGACGTTACCCAACGCAATTTTGAGTTGAACAAATTAGCCATTTCTGCCCCGCTTGCTTCGAAAGAAGAAATAAAACGCATAAAAAAGAAAACATGGAAAAACATTTTCCACATCTCAACGATACGAGAGCGACACTATCCCCTTCTCCATCTTTTGCTCAGACGTGATAACAATTATTACGTAAAAGGTTATTGGCAAAGTGAGCGATATTTTGCCGACATAACACCTATCATTCGTGACGAATTTCGATTTATGGAGCCGCTTCAAGAGGAATATTTTAAACGAATACAACAAAAAATAAGGGGAACAAACTCCGTGTCATTACACTTCAGGCGAGGAGATTATGTTACCAATCCTAAAGTAAATGCATGTTTTGGTAGCTGCACAATAGAGTATTATCAAAAAGCGATAAAAATAATTTCATCGACCATCCCAGACCCCCGCTTATTCATTTTTTCAGACGATATCACATGGGTGAAAGATAATTTCAGCACCCGCCTCCCCACGATATTCATTGATCAAAAAGACGAAATGCTTCACAGCGATTTTCGCCTGATGCAACTTTGCCAACACAACATCATAGCAAACAGCTCCTATAGCTGGTGGGCGGCTTGGCTCAACGAAAATCCCTCCAAAATAGTGATCGCTCCGCAACAATGGAGCAAAGACAAACAACTGCAACACCGTTCAGCCACGATGATTCCAAGAAGCTGGATGAGGGTATAGAATGATCTTTTTGTTGTACCTTTGTGAAAAATAGAAGATTAAATGGATACAAAAAAAGTTTTAATTACAGGGGGAGCCGGCTTCATTGGTTTCCATTTTGTAAAGAAGATGCTGCATGAAGGCTACGAAGTTATCGGATTGGATAATCTGAACGACTATTATACCCCCCAACTGAAGTTTGCCCGGCTGCAAGAATTAGGCATCCCTCAAGCAATGGTTGTAAACAATACGAAAGTAAAAAGCAACAAACACGATAAATTTCATTTCATTAAACAAGATTTTACCGATTTCGACAAGTTAGAAAATCTTTTTGAAACCGAACGGTTCGACTACGTCATCCACCTCGGGGCACAAGCCGGCGTCCGCTACTCATTGGAAAATCCGTCACAATACATTCAATCCAATATCGTGGGTTTTGCCCATGTTTTGGAATGCTGCCGACACCATCAAATCAAACACTTAGTGTATGCCTCCAGCTCATCAGTGTATGGAAATAATAACAAAGTGCCTTTTTCAGAAACCAACCGCGTGGATTATCCCGTAAGCCTCTATGCCGCCACAAAAAAAAGCAACGAGCTCATGGCGCATACCTATAGCTATTTGTATCAATTGCCCACTACAGGATTGCGATTTTTCACCGTTTACGGTCCATGGGGACGTCCAGACATGTCGCCCATCCTCTTCGCCAAAGCAATACAGAACGGGCAACCCATCAAAGTCTTCAATAGAGGAGATATGCTGAGAGATTTCACTTATATCGACGACATCATCGATGGAGCCTATAAGGTGTTGCAACATATTCCCAACGCAGACGCTTCCGTGCCCTTCTACAACCTGTACAACATTGGCCACTCATCACCTGTGCAGCTTATGGATTTTATAGCGGCAATCGAAAACTCAATCGGTAAAAAAGCCGTTAAAGAATTTTATCCCATGCAACCGGGAGATGTTTATCAAACCTATGCCGATATCCGGCATTTGTGCCAAGACGTAGCATACTGTCCTCAAGTGGAACTACAAGAGGGCGTTCAAAAATTTATGGATTGGTACACAAAACAAAATATAGTCTAACCATTCATTATTGGAAAAAATCGTCACTCGCTTATGAAGAAATGGTTTCAAGCATATTATTCGTCCCTATTCATCCATTTACGGTATGCCTATTATCAGTTCTTACGCCTGAAAGTTCCGTCCCGAAAATATGTGGCGAAAAGGCATTACCGCCATTTAGGTGTAATGCCCAACCTGACTCATCCCAAAACATACAACGAGAAACTGTTGTGGATGATGCTTTATTGGCAAAACGATCAGGCAAAGATTTGTGCTGATAAATACCTTGTGCGTGACTACGTGAAACAAAAAATCGGCGATGCCGTTCTCAATGAAGTTTATCAGGTAGTGAGCAAAGCCAAACACATCAACCTGTCGGCATTGCCCGATAAGTTTGTGATAAAATCCACCCAAGGGAGCGGAATGAATTATATTTGCACCGACAAAAGCCGTCTAACCCTGCAAGACATCATCAAAGCTACGCGAGGCTACACGCTCACCAACTACTATTATGCCAAAGGGCGCGAGTGGGTGTACAAAGATATGAAACCGCAAATCATCGTGGAAAAGTTTTTGGGCGAGGGCAATGAAGTACCCAGAGACTATAAGATATACTGTTTCCACGGCGAGCCGTTCATGATACAAGTGGATATCAACCGGTTTCATAAAAGTCACCGGGAAAATTATTACGACACCAATTGGAATTTACTTCCCATAATGGACTTGGATTGCCCGTCAGACCCCTCTCTCATAGAACCCGCTCCCGAATCGTTACCCAAATTACTCGACCATGCCCGAAAATTGTCTGACGGTTTCCCTCACGTAAGGGTCGATTTCTATATAATTGATAAAACCCGGATCGTTTTTGGGGAAATGACATTCTTCACGGCATGCGGAATGACCAACTGGCAACCCAAAGAATTCGATTCGGTTTTGGGAGCAAAAATCAAGTTGCCGAAATATGAACAAACAACGTCACACGACAGAAATAATTCCTAAAAGTTGGTTAAAATTTTGGCACTCTATAATTAACAGATAACAAGCGTTCTTCATCACGCCCCATAAAAATCTCTGTTTTTAACACTCAGGTTCATTTATTAAAAAAGAAAAATACGTATTTTTGTCA
>DCEG01000041.1 GCA_002316835.1 Bacteroidales bacterium UBA1035
GTTCGAATCCCTCTCTCTCCGCTTAAAACATTTTGAAGTGCTCTGAAAAGAGCTTTTAACAATGCAAACAAATACGGATAAGTGTCGTAATTCTAAGGAGTTACGACACTTATTCTTTTAATACCACTAATTGCTTAGAGTAGCATTAGGACATTGAAGTTATCTCAAAATACTCTTAATTGGCTACAATATGGCTACAAAAAAAGTTACAAAAAAACAATTGTAGCCAAGAGTACTTTCAGAGCTCGTATAGATGACTATCAAATTACTGTTTTTCAAATAATTATGTCGAACTTTGCATCGGCAAGTTTTAGAAAAAAGTAAAAAAACAATGATGTTTTTTATAGCCTCATGGCTACAATAAATTATTTTCTTTTTTACTCAAAAACTTCCAAGGCAATTAAAAAACAGTAGAAATGAAAACAATTTTTCGAACAGTCTTCTATTTAAGGAGCAACTACACAAACAAAGAAGGGTTATCGCCCGTAATGATTCGTATTTATCTAAACAATCAACGACTATCTATCGGCTCATCAGGAGTTGCCATTAATCCAAAATCATGGGATAATGAAAAAAATCGTTTGAAAGGTCGCTCAACAGAAATCCTACAAGCAAACCTTCAATTAGATAATATCCAAGCAGGATTACAAGCTATTTTTCGCCGTTTAGAGTTATCCGAAGATCTCAGTCTTGAATTAATTAAGTCAGAGTTTTTGGGCAAAAAAGAGCAACTTGACACTATTTTATCGTTGTTTGAAAAACATAACAACGACATACGAAATCAAGTAGGTATTAGTAAATCAGTAGCCACCCTGCAAAAATATGAAAACTGTAAACGCCACTTTTCTAATTTTATTAAATCGAAATACGGTCGTACAGATTTAAAACTATCCGAAGTAACACCTATCGTTATTCACGATTTTAGGATTTATTTATTGACAACTAAGAAATGTATGCCTAATACAACTACAAAAATCCTAAAATTTTTCAAAACAATTATCTTATTTGGGCGTAAAAACGGCTTCTTAACACATGATCCTTTTCGTGAAATTCGCTTTCATTTAGAACCCGTGGACCGTGGTTTTCTGACAGATAATGAAATCAAGACAATAATGCAAAAAGAAATGGTTACACCTCGCTTAGAGTTGGTTCGTGACATGTTCATTTTCTCTTGCTTTACAGGACTTGCATATATAGATGTAGCAAACCTCACAGAAGACAATATAGTTGAATTGGACGGTAAGCAATGGATTATGACTAAACGCCAAAAAACTAAAATCGCGACTAACATTATCTTGCTTGATATTCCTAAAATGATCATAGAAAAATATGCTTCTGTTAGAAAAGACGGAAAGCTATTACCCATACTTTCTAATCAGAAAATGAATGCCTATTTAAAAGAGATTGCAGATATATGTCAGATTAATAAGAACTTAACCTATCATGTTGCACGTCATACATTTGCTACAATGAGCATAAGTAAAGGCGTCCCTATTGAAACAGTTTCTAAAATGCTTGGACACAGCAAAATACAGACAACTCAAATTTATGCAAGAATAACGAACAAAAAGTTAGAAGCAGATATGTTGGCTTTATCTTCCAAATTAGATAAATTTACTGATTCAATGAATATTAACCCTTAAAACATTCAAATTATGAAAACAACAAAAAAAGAATTGTCGTATTACCGACTAAGATTAGAAGCTTATTTGAAAGATTATCATCCGCATCGCTTATCGGATGAAAGGTTTATCACTGCTCGTTCAGATGCTTCGGCAAAGGCTTATGAAGAAAGTTTCCTATCGGGTGCATCGCCCGATGAAGCAGATGCAACAGCCTTGGAAGTGCTGTTTGAAGGATTGCATTTTTCTGAATACTTTTTTATCGAACAAATTCTCGACAACGAATTTTCCGATGAAGTTCCTGCTGAACTTAGTCAGAAATTAAGCTTATTACTATTAAAAAATGATACAGTAAAAGCAACTATTGCTAAATACAGCCCCGACGACAAATTCGATGAAAAGCCGGAATACAGCCTGCTTTACACCGAACTTACAGGTGTGATACAACTCGTTATCGAAAACAACAGTCTTCTGAAAAGCCTGAAAGCATAATCTTAGTTTTTTTACTTCATAAAAGGGATAGTTTCTACCAAGAAATTATCCCTTTTTCGTTTTCTCACTTTCCGGTTATAATCTGACTTCATTTTTGTTCTTCCCGATTTTTTCCAAAAGGACGAGTATTGTTTCGTTCTGTGGGCAAAGGTAAAACGTGTTTCGTCAAATGCAAGGTCAAGCCCTTTGGGTTTGTCCAAAAAATCTTCCTCTTTCCACTTCGTGGCGAGCGTATTTTTTGCCAAAACCTTGCTTTTTGCCGAAGCCACTACCTTTTTGAAGCCCTCGAAACGAAACAGGCATACTCCGACCTTTGGACGCAAAAAAAATGTCAGAAATTATGAAACAGTCAGAAAATTATTCAGAAAAAGATTTTGGGAAACGAAGCGACACCTCCTCCCATTACCGCATAAACTGTGGTAAAAACCCTGTCCCTGTGGGCGAAATAGTGAAATATTGTGTGGAACAACTTAAAAAGAAAAGCTATGAGTACCAATAATTTTGCTTTTGAAAACCGCTGTATAGTGGTGGATAACGATGATTTTACATTTGAGAATGTACCCAAGCATCTTGAATACGTGCAAGGAAGTAACCGGAACTATCCGAGTTATTATTTGGATGAGTATAGACACCGCTTTTATACACTTGATATTGTAATAACGGCAGCTTATTATTCGGGTGCTTGTATTGATTATACACCCAATGACAAGTATTTGGACTGCATTTACGAGTGCAGGAATTATGTTTCAAACCGTGATGCAGATGATATATTCGATGATATTTTTGCCGACTTCAAAGCCTATAAGCCGAAAAAACGTGAATTGCGTAAACTTGTGAGAGATGCTTGCAACGCCAAATTAGGAAAATATAAGCCTTTTGATGCACTTTTCGAGTTTCTGTTTGCCTTAGAAAAAGTTGAAGCCGATAAAATTCTCGATAAAATACGTGATGATTACGGTTACACGGAAGTCCGTAAAATAGCCAACTTCTGTAATGGCGAAGCCTTGTACGAACCTATTAAAGAACATCAAGCCGTATGAAAATTATCCGACTATCACACCGAATTGTTATCACGCAAGCACGTAACTTTCGTGAATACAGAATATTACAATCCAAGAACTACAAAGGTAATTCTTTCTCGAAGTTCCTACGAATGTGGATGGATTGGCAAGAAATCAAAGACGTATTAACATCTAATCAATAACTAAAATGAAATCAATCCCTTTACGGCTGATAGTGGCTTTATTTCTGATAAACGGAACGGTTTACGCCGTTTCGGTTATCGCTACTTCGGAAACGATAATGCTTGTAATGATTTTAACGGCATTTATGCTGCTGAAATTCATCATCCGAACAACGCTTTATATCGTTTTCAAAGTACTGAAATGGTGCGTTATTATTGCCGTAATAGGATTGATTTTGGCAATGATTTTCTAACAGTAAACAATACAGTATTATGAGCAATTTAGCAGATAAAACAGAATATAGAGCTTTAAAAATTATGGCTACAATGGTACGCCAATTTGAAAAGCTATCCAATTTGGATATAACCAAATCAGACGATTGGGACAGTTGTGCAGCACGTAACCTTTTGGAAGGTATTATTCAAAGTAACGGATACCGGGTCAATTACGACCGTGAAAAGCCGAGAACTATTTTAATTAAAGAAAAAAATCAAAAAACAAATAACTATGAAACCGACCAATTTAATGACAATGCGTGAAAACCTTAGCAAGTTGGACGCAAAAGAGATTTACTATTTCCGTTGGACTTCGGGCAGTCTTTACACGGTAATGGCATCAGACGGAAAGAGATACGGACAAATAATCACTATCGGGTACGTTAAGGACACCAAGTTATTGAACGAATTGGGACTGCCTATATACAACCATTGTCCCATTAATTAAATCATTTACAAACAGTTAAAAACAGAATGAGATATGAAAAAAGCATTTAACATTACAGATTATATTTTGGTAAAAGCCGATACGGACAGCGATTGGGACAACTGCCACTTCGCTATCATCCATTGCACAAAAGATTGGCGAGAAACGATGACACAACGACTTAAAGCCGTTCAGTCAGTTGAAAATGAACCCGGATTTATATCGCTAAACTATTACGAAACATCGGTTGATTTTTATTGTGCAGACGAAAACACCCAAAGCGAAATAGACCAAATTTTGGGCAATAATGATTGGTCGTTTGTAGAATTAGACGAAGACGAACAAGAAACATTCCTTACACCCGAAAGCTGTTTGAACAACTACAAATTATCGTTTTATCAGCACGGAACGGCTATTTACTCTGCACACGGAAAGCATTCAGGCGATGAGTTTTTTACTTCTGATTTTTCAATCAAAAGTGTTTTGAACTATCATCAATCTACTATTGCAATCAAACGGCTATTTTAGACTACAACAAACATTCAGAAAAATGAAAACAACAGAACATTTCAAAAACACCATAGAGACCTATCTGAGAGATAGAGCCGAAACGGACAAGCTGTTTGCCGTATCTTTTAGTAATCCCGACAAGAATATCAACGATTGTTGTACCTACATTCTTAATTGGGTAAAACAGAGCGGATGCAATGGTTTTGCCGATGAAGAAATTTACTCGTTGGCAGTGCATTATTATGACGAAAAAGATATTGAAATCGGCAATCCAATCAACTGCCAAGTGGTCGTAAATCACACTGTTGAACTGACTTCCGAAGAAAAGGAACAAGCACGTCAAAACGCAATCAAACGTGTTGAAAATGAAGTTTACAATCGTTTGACTATAACTAAAAAACGTCAGAATGTACAAGCTCAACCGTGCGTTCAAAAAAGCCTTTTTGACCTATGAAACCGAGAACAAAACTTCAAAAGCAAGTCGCCGAACAAAGTAAGCGACTTGCACCAATTACCCAAAGACAGAAAGATTGGGCATTTCAAAACTGTTTTGACCTGCAAGCCCGACGACTAAAAAGCGGCAAGCTAACCTGTTTGGAATGTGGGCACTCGTGGAAAGGCGGACACGTTTTAGCAGAGAGCATTTGCGGTTGCACGTGTCCGAATTGCGGAACTGAGTTAAAGGTAATCAATAGCCAAAAACAGACTTTTAAGTATGCCGAATACTTTGGAATAATAACCGTTTGCGGTGGTTTTCAAGTCTTGCGTTATTTCTTTTTAGAGAAACATTGTCAAGTAGGTAATCCGGCACGTCTGTTTTGTCGCGAAGTGGTGCAACATTGGATAACACCAAGCGGAAAATGTGAGATAATGGCACGGTCGAGAAATATGAGTATATTTTATTACGATGTTTGGAATTGGTCATCAGAACTCGAAATACGCCGTGAACATCACGCACACCATATTTCGCCCGTAGCAGTTTATCCACATAAACGTTATATTTCCGAAGTAAAACGCAACGGTTTTATGGGAAATTTTCATCAGTTATCGCCCCGAACACTGTTTTGCAACATCCTTTCGGATAGCCGAATGGAAACCTTATTGAAAGCGGAACAATACGATTTATTACGTCACTTTTCGGTTAGACGTTCACAAAGCCTTGAAGATTATTGGGCAAGCATTAAGATTTGCATCCGTAATAAGTACACAGTAACTGATGCATCACTTTGGTGCGACTATTTGGATTTATTGCGATTTTTCGGGAAAGATGTACTGAATGCAAAATTAGTATGTCCGATTGATTTAAAAGCCGAACACGACCGTTGGATGAAAAAGAAAACGGCGTGGCAAGAACGCCAAAAGCGTGAAGAAGAGCGAAAACGCTTGTTGAAAAATGAACAAGCGTATCAAAAGCTGAAAGCAAAATTTATTGGATTGGAATTTTCGGAAGGAAGTTTGTACATTCGAGTTTTGAAAGATGTAAACGAGTTTTACGAAGAAGGAAACGCCCTTAAACATTGCGTATTCACAAACGAATACTTTCTGAAACCCGACACACTTGTTTTTACTGCACAAATAAACGGCAAACGAATTGAAACGGTGGAAGTTTCGTTAGAAACCTTGAAAGTTATTCAATCACGTGGCGTTTGCAACGAAAACACCGAATATCACGAACAAATTATCGATTTGGTAAACCGTGACGCACACCTTATCCGAAAGCGGATGACGGCTTGATGTTTTCATTTTTTCTGATTGTTTCTTCGTTGTCCCCAAAAGCTGAAAATGCTTTTTGGGGACTTCTTTTTGAAAACAAGCGGACAAAAAGAAGCAAAAATCCGCAAAAGGGTCTCCCCTTATTATTGTGAAAAAATAGACTTTGGTTGTTTCAAGTGTTTGTTAAATGTTTGTGATTATTTTATACTAAATTGTTTGTATCTAACTCAAATTTATCATTGAACAAATTTTTATAAGGTATAAAGTCGTTCCGCCCGAGTAGGTTTTTGATTACCGAGATTTTTAACAATCGGTTTTTCCCATACCAATTGGAAATCATTGGGCATTGCGTACTCTGAAATAAACAGCGTGTGTCCTTCATTTTTCATCAAAAAACACCATTTATAAAAGGCATTGTATGAAAATGTAGGTGTATTTCCAAAACGAGTTGTTCCTTTGTAGGGAATGTCGCAATAGACAATTGAATGTCTGGGGATTAACAGTTGACGATAATCGCAACACTCGAAACGAATACCTTTCAAAAGCTTTATTTGTGGTTTGATGTTGTCAATGGCTTCTTGAACATAATCGCGCCCGTCATTGCTGCTTCCAGCATATCTACCAAAAAACTTTGCTCGAAATGATGCCATAAAACCAATCCATCCTATTTCAAAGTCCGAAAGTATCCCAACACCACAACGGTATTGGTTACGAGCTTTTTCGTAAATTTGTTTATTGATGATTGAAGGTGGTCGCTCCCCTTTTACCAAACTTTGAAACATAGCGATTAGATAAGGATTTATATCAGCTGCCAGGCGATTGCCGTCAACATGTGCTATTACGTTACAACCACCACAAAACGGTTCAACGAAGTACTGCCCACTGTGTCTATTTTTCAGCATAATGGGCAAAATATCCTTGCAAATACGTCGTTTGCTTCCCATGTATTTCATCATCTCGAAATTTTGGATGTTTCTTCATCCTTAGTATTAAACTGAAACTCCAACTTCCTTTCATTCCCGAAACTATCTTCCACAACCACTTCAAACTGCTGACTTTCGTCAGAACGTGAAGTGTAGTATAGTCGGAACTCTTTATCCGGTAATGAATAGCGGTCATTTGGCAGAAAAACATCTCCATCTTTTCCTAATCGCAACTCGCCGTAGCCTTCACTTTGGAAATAACGAATGGTATAACGATTATCGTCAAAGCTTCCGGTTTCGATTAGCGAGCAACGGATTTCGACGGTTTCGTTTTGCTTAATTTCTTTACGCACCGGCATCGTGCGAATATCGAATTCGTAAGCCTGTTGAATATCCAATTTACCATCGCAAGCAGATAGACAAAACCCGGCAATGAGTAGCACTCCCACTACCCATAAATTGTTTTTTATTTTATGTTTCATTATTATTGGTTTTATTGTTAAAAAATAAGCCTTATTCCCGTTTGCAAAGAAGGTCTGAACATCTCCACATCACTTCCCCACAACACATTGCATTTCCCTTTTACGAAAAGCACAAGATTGTCTATTACAAACACATCCAATGCCAAGTGATATGTACCGCCGTAAACAAATCGGTCTCGTGTCAGCAGTGTTGCACCGTCAGGTAAAAGCTTTTCATTTCGATTAACGGTTTCATAACCTGCAACGGCAGTAATTCCGGTGTTGAGAAATATGTTCTTTCCTGCATCGGAAAAGAGATTTAAGAGATAACCACCTTCAAAAGCAACCGTTTCGGAAGGAGTTTGCATTTCACGATAAGCAAAATGCTTTTTCGCATATTCCAACCCGAACAACCATTGGTTGGCTCGTTTGTGATTAATCGTCATTGCCATTTCCAAAGTATAATTTCTGTTTTCAAACAGCTTGCTTTCCGTAATCGGAACGCCTATGGACAACTGCAAACCACGTTGTCCGGGTATCAACCGTTGGGCGTGTGATGCAGTGGCTATCGCCACCGTCATCAACATAAATAACAGTATCCGTTTCATTAGAATTTCAATTTCAAGTTATCGATGTTTTTGGCACGGATTAAATCCTCGTTTTCTACCACAAACGTTTGATGCCTCCCGCCGTTTTGCTCAAAGAGTGTTACTTCCAACTGCTTATCATCGGGCAGCGTAAATTGTTCCAAGGCAAAGACGGAACGTTGGGTTTGGTATCCGCCGACACGCGTCACATCGTTGTACATCCGATGCGGATGCAGGATTTGTTCCTGTATGGCGGTGCGTTTGGCCACTTTTTTATCGACTACCTTAAACGTGATGAAATCGATGTTATACGGCATCTGATTTTGGTTTTTTGTCAGTAAATGGAAATACAAAAGTCCGTTGTGGCTGTATAATCCACGCAACAGGAACTGAATGCCGAACTTTTTACTGCCGATGTGTTTGATTACTCTGCGGTCGTTTTGCCAAATGGTTTTCATTATCAACTTGACCAACACCGGCGATTGACTGCCCAATTCTTTGAAATAAATATCAGCTTTGTTGGTGGGCAAATTATTTGTACCCGAATACAAGAAGTCCTGCATCTCGATGTTCAGGCGTTCCGGTTCTTCGGCATACTTTACATTGAAACTGTAAAAACTACCGTCCTCACAAATAACCGAAAGATTGGTTTCCGTTTCAAAATCACGCACGGCTGCTTTTACACGAAGTACGTTGTCGGCATCTTCCGCTTTCCCTGCAATAATGTTACTGCTTCCCAAATCAACGTAACGGATTTGAGCGGGAAAAATCAGATGAACGGTTTTCTCGAACGTGATTTGCAAGCCGTAAGGCAACACTACTCTTCCGTTAGGAATGGAACGGCTCATACCTTGATACAGGTCGCCCGAGCCGATTTGGGCGTTAGCAAGAAAACTTCCTGCCAATAAAATGGTAGATAAAAATAGTTGTTTAATTTTCATTGTTGTTGTTTTTTTTGATTTGTAATTAACTTATTTATTGTCTGTTAGATAAAGCAAATGTCCGCTTTTAAGCGTTACTTTTACTTCCCGCATTTTTTTGTTAATGTATTGCGATGCACCCTGCATTACACCCTTTCCTGCATCGGCAGCCAATTGTTGTCCTGCGGATGAATTAAACGTGAAACTCGTTCCTGCCGATTGTCCCATTCCGGCAACGACTTCCTTCACGGCGTTCATCTCTTCGTGATTGGGAATAAAGATACCCTGCTGTCCGTCCATATCATACGCCGAGAGATTGACGCCGATAATTCGCCCTTGTTGCTCAATGCTTGTTACGGAAAGGGTTAAGCGATTACCTTGTATTTTGGCAATGGCGGTCAAGAGTTTGTTTTTCGGAAGGTGCAGATTGGCTACCCGTGCCGTTTCCAACAGACGTAAACGAACAGCTTCGCCGTCTTTTATGGTTATCGTTTCATGAACCGATACTTTCAGCGTGTTTTTATCCAAGCCTTCATTGATATTATTCGTACCGGAAAAGAAATAGCGATTACGCTCTTGTAATTGTTCAGCCATAAACACGCTGTCCGGTACTTCTTGATAAAGTGACGAAACCACGTTTTTCATTTCGGGCAGTACGGTAAATGTCGGCTCTTTGGTTTTGGCTTCCGCTTTGGTGTGAGCATTAGGCAACGGCTCGTCCATTTCTCGCTCAACGGCAGTTTCAAAAGGATTTGTTGTTGCCGTTTGCTGATTTTGCGGCATATATTTGGCAGCCAACTGATACGACTTTTCCATTAAAGCGATGTGGTCGTCTTCTTCATTTTTACTCTCTTCCAACTCGATAAGCTTGTCACGAAGTTCCGTTACTTCTCGCCATAACTCTTCCTTTTCAGGGTCGTGAGCAGGCGGCTCGTTAAATGCTTGCAACATCCGGGTAGTTTCTTGATATTGATTGACCGATTTTAACATAGGGTCGTCGTTGTCGGTTTTGTATGCCGATAAAGCTTCGTTCCTGTTTTCGCTTTCACGGTCGAAATAATCGTACAAACTGCCAATCATTCCTTGTTGATTTTTCTCTTTTTCTTCGTCTGTACCAAGTGTATAGGCTTTCAGTTTATCGTCGGGTAAGTCGAGATTGGATGCTTGCGGAATATCGTCGTTCAATCCGATTTGCTCTTCCGCTTTTTTCTTTTCATCCGATGACGGCTTAAAAACAAGCCACATAAACAGAACGAAAAGAATACCCATTGCACTGAAAACAATTGCCTTTTTTAGTTTCTCTTTATCTTGTGGCGACAATTGTTTAACGATGTCTCTTTTGTCGGGTTTGTCTTGTTTTCCGCTGTTTTCTTGTTCTTCTTGCGTCGAATGAGCGGTCTGTTCCGGTGGAAGGATTTCTTGACTTTGTTCTTTTTCATTTTTCATAGTTATTGATTTTAGGTAGTTGATTGTTCAAATTTTTCTGTCTGATACAAACTGTCTTTCAGTATCGGTGTATCTATCAGTTCCGGCACGTCTTGTTTGATTATTTCGGTCTGTTCCGTTTTTTCGGTTTTCTTTTCAGGAATAAACATCGGTATAATCAATCCGATACAACTGATAAAATAAATACTGCACACGGTTATCAGAATTACTCGTCGCTGACGCATAGTCAGTCGTTCGCACCCTGCTTTAAGCCACAAGTGCAATCTCAAATAGGCTCGCTTCATCGCTTTATGGTTTGAATGTCTTGATTTTGCAATACAACGAAACGTTCCAAGGTAAACCCTTGCGGATTATTGTCGGAGCGCACCGAATTAATCAGTTCGCAATCGGTTATAAGCGAACGTTCCGTGATGTTGCTTTGACGAATAATGTATTGCCGAGCAAATGTTTTTGCTCTGTAAGGATAGCTCTCGAAGTTGCACACGATGCTGTCTATTTCGATGCGTTGATTGATATTTCCCGAAATTATTCGTGTGAAATACCCTTTTTCCATTAAATCTTTATAGTAATTGTATGCAGACTTGTCGGCAAGCATAAAGGCACGTTTCATATTGCTTTCAATGGCATTTTTGTCGGGTGCAACGGTAAAAAAGAGTTCGTGAAAACGTCTTATGTGTTCCCTTGCTTCTACCGGACGATTGGCTTCCGCATTTTGTGAAAGTGCCAATATCAACGATTTTCCGTTGTCCAACACATATACTTTTTCTCGTTGTTTTTCGGCAAAGCTGTATGATTGATAGAGTGCGTATCCGCAGACACACAAGCAGAGAACAACAAAAATCAATGCGTACAAGCGTATCTGCTTGAAGGATGTTTCGATGTTTTTTAATGATTTGAATTCCATAATATTAGTTTTTTGTGGACAAGTAAACGGATTGTCAAGGATTTTTCCCTTTACGCAGTTTACTTGTCCACTTGTTTGTTTTTGGGTTATCTCTTTTTAAGCATTCCGCGAATGCGTCCGGCAACATTTCCTGCCACTGCACCGCCTGCCGCAGCCGTCGCTTTTCCGCCTGTTACGGCTTTGTTTCCGGCATGTTTTGCCTGTTCACTCAGGTTTTTGCTGTAATTGCCCATACCACCGCCTGCTTCGATAATCCATCCTGCTATGGTGGGTACGGTAAAATAACCCACGATACCGATAAGAAAGAAAACGATGTAATACCAATTGCTTCCATCGGCAATAAAGTTAGGGTCTTCCAACATGGCGATGTCTTTTTGTAGCATTAACACCTGTATTTTTGTCAAAAGAGCAGTCAAGATACTACTCACAGGCAACCACAAATAGACGGAAATATATCTGCTGAACCAAGCCGTTATTGAACCGCCCAATCCATCCCACATACCAATGGCAAATACAATTGGTCCTAAAATGGATAGGACAATCAAAAAGAAAGTTCGAACCGTGTCGATGACTAATCCCGCAGCTTGATATAAAAGTTCCAACAGTTCATAGACCTTTTCCATCATCCATTTTTTGGTATTGTAAGCTGCTCTTTCAGCATACATTCCCGCAATGGTAACTGCATCGGATACACCGATGATTCCCATTTCTTCGATTTTCTCGTCCCATTTGGCTTGGTCTGCCAAATATGCCGTTTCGGGATTTCGCAAGAGTGCTTCGTATTGCAAATCATCTCGTTTCTGTTTCAATGTCTGTACTTCACTGTTTTGCTGTTTTACCATCTGTTCCGTGCCTTTTACTATCGGACTTAATACGGCATTGATACTTCCCAAAACCAACGGCGAGAAAAACAGGATGCACAATCCCAATGCAAAAGGTCGTAGCAAGGGATACACGTCAATGGGTTCGGCACGTGCCAACGATGCCCATACTCGCATCGCGATGTAAAATAACGCACCCAATCCCGCAATTCCTTTGGCTACACCCGTCAATTGTGATGATAAGGGTATCATCTCGTTGTACGTTGTACGTAACAATTCGTGTAGGCTGTTAAAATCCATATTATTAGTTTTTAGTGGATGAGTTTACAAGTAAACAAGATGCGATTATCCTTATTTTCAGCATTTTGTCTATCGCTTTGACCCGTTTACTCGTCAACTTGTTTACTTTTATTTACCAAAATCTATGTTCATCCATACCGTAAAGTTCCTGTACACGACGAGTATCGTCTTTTTTCTTGGCACGAACGTAGCTTACTGAGATGTTTTTGCGAGTGTAATAGGATGTGATTGCTTTGTACTCTTTTACCTGTTCATAGATAGCGTTAATCATATCCATACGTTCCTTGTCGTTCATCGAGAAAGAACCATTTTGCACTATGGATTTCAACTCTTTGATTGACTCGCCGCTCAATTCAAGCAATCGGGCATAACCCGATGCCATCGCAGCAAGTTCGGTTGGACGAAAGTTGGTGTCGGAAAGCATTCGTTTGTAAGCATCCACGTAAATTCCCGTGATGTCGCCCACCATAACCAATGTTTCCTTTACCTTGTAAGCATCGCCAATTAAGTTGTTTACTTTTTTAAGGGCATCGTAATACTTTTTGGTGTCGTTGTAGAGTTTTTCCACTTCTTTAAATCCGTTTAGCGTGTTTTTTACGGTTTTACTTGCCGTAGCTATCTCTTTAACCGAGTTAGCAATATTACCTGCAAAGTTACCCGGATCGGTTACCACCCATTGGGCATTGGCTGTCCCGAAACAAAGGGCAAAAGCCAACAGAATAAGAGAAAGTTTTGTTTTCATGATGATAATTTTTAAAAGGTTATTGATTTGATTTATTTCCATTTCTTTTCTCCCTTGCCTTTTCAGCAAGTTGTTTGATTGCCTGTTCGATGTTGCCATCGAGCTTTTCCGCCAAATTGAGCACTTCCATTTTTTCGGTCTCTTCGGTGGTGTAGGTCAAATACTCTTCCGTGGAAACTTCGGTAGCATAAACGGCAGATTGTGTCCCACCCAAACCAATCCACACTTCTTTGTAAAGCCTTCCGCCGTCGTTGTTCATGTTAATGGAAAGGATTTGCGACTTCTCTTTTTCTGTCAGACCCAACAAGTTCTGTATGCTGTCGAACTTATTGGCATACTTGCGTTGGTCTAACAGGATTTTACAGTCCGAGTTATTGATGATACTCTCTTTCACGATAGGACTTTGTATAATATCGTCCACTTCCTGCGTTACCACGATGGCTTCTCCAAAATATTTGCGGACGGTTTTGTAGAGATACTTGATATAATCCGCCATATTTGCCGATGCAATAGCTTTCCACGCTTCTTCAATCAGTATCATCTTGCGAATACCTTTCAAGCGTCGCATCTTATTGATAAAGACTTCCATAATGATAATGGTTACTACCGGAAATAGGTCTTTATTGTCTTTCACCGCATCAATTTCAAACACGATAAAGCGTTTGGATAACAAGTCGATGTTTTTATCGGAATTGAGCAGAAAATCGTAACGACCGCCTTTGTAGTACTGTTTGAGCGTAGTCAAAAGATTGTCGATATTGAAATCTTCTTTGGTTACTTTGATGTCCCTGTTTTCCAAATCATTTCGATAAGTATCCCTGAGAAACTCGTAAAACGAATTAAATCCGGGCACAATCTCTCTGTTTTCTCGGATAAGGTCAAGATACACGTTCACGGCAGAACCCAATTCGCCCGCTTCCGTTTTAGAAATCTTTTCGTCTTCGCTTTTCCAAAGAGTAAGCAAAAGCGTAGAGATACTTTCCCGTTTTTCCACGTCATAAACATAGTCATCGGTGTAAAACGGATTAAACGAAATGGGATTTTCATCAGTATAGGTGTAATAAATGCCGTCTTCTCCTTTTGTTTTACGGTTAATCAACGAGCAAAGTCCCTGGTACGAGTTTCCCGTATCCACGAGCAGTACGTGTGTGCCCTGTTCGTAGTATTGGCGTACCATGTGGTTGGTAAAAAAGGATTTTCCGCTTCCCGATGGTCCTAAAATAAATTTATTTCGGTTCGTGATAACGCCTTTTTTCATCGGCAAATCGGAAATATCCAAATGCAGCGGTTTTCCCGTGAGCCTGTCCGCCATTTTAATACCGAAAGGCGACGGCGAACTTTTGTAGTTGGTCTCTCCGGTAAAGAAACAGAGTGCCTGTTCGATAAAGGTAAAGAAACTCTCTTCGGCGGGAAAATCGCCTGCATTACCCGGCATTGCCGCCCAATAGAGCGTTCCGGCATCTACGGTGTTGTGTCGTGGGCGGCACTCCATCAGAGCAAGAGCCGAACCGACATCGTTCTTTATCTGTTTGAGTTCTTCTTTGTCATCGCTCCACGCCAACACGTTGAAGTGTGCTTTAATAGAAGTCAAACCTTGCGAATGTGCCACATTCAGATACTCTTCAATCCACTCCCGATTGATTTGGTTGGAACGAGAATATCTTGCCAACGAAAGCATATTGCGAGCTTGCTTCTCGAAGTTTCGCAAGTTTTCATCGCTATCCCCGATAAACAGATATTGATTGTAGATATGGTTGCACGAAAGTAACAATCCCACGGGTGCGGCAAAAGATAGTCGGCAATCCGAGCGGTCGGTGGACAGTTTTTCATAACGACTGTCGGTGCTGACACTTGTCGGCAAATCATCGGTATCGCTAAGCGTATGAAGGCAGAGTGTATTGTCGCCTATTTTCACTTCCGACGCTCCGAGTTTTATATCTGCCAAAGATGCCTGCTCCGCTTCGTTTAGTGTAAAATAGCGGTCTAATAATCCCCTTTTTCTATTCGTTCCGCAAATATCGTCTGCCGAAAGACGGGTAAGTTGCATTATTCCGCTGTCGTTAATAATCCGCTCGAACTGATCCACGCTTTCCCAAAATCGACCGATGGTCTCTTTGTCTTTTATCTCTTTGGGTAAAATAGTTCCCCTGCACAAAGTGCTGAAATCGCTCTGTTGTGCCATTCGTTGTTTGGTGGTTTTGGTCAGATAGAGATATACGGAATGGTTGAGAAACGGACGTTCATTGAAATGTCTTTTATACGAACGGCTCAAAAAAGAGAGATTTTCCTTGCCGAAATCGGAACGGTAATTCTCTTTGATAAACCAATCTTGCTTATGCAAAATGCTGTAATCGGGCAATACACGCACGGCTTTGTTCCAAGTGGCGTGCATTATTTCGTATTCGGGCGATGTAAGGGTAAAAAGTTCGGGCAGTTCCAACGAGAAGGCAACGGTTACATCGGCATCTTTCGATACGATGCAATCGCCTTCAATCGCCAAAAGCGGGAACTTATCTTCCAATCGGCTTTTCTTGCTGATGTTTCTCATCGAGTTGCTCCTTTCTTGCGGTTAGATTTTTGTATAAGACGGCACACCGAACTACGGCAGATCAAATAGCGGGGATGATAACCCACCGCACGGCGTTTCATTAAGCCGTACTCTCCGTATTTTCGGTTCATGGCGAAAGTTTGCCACACCAACACGGTGGCACCCGATACACCCAAGACCAAACAGAGTGATTGGCTTACGCCGAACATGTAAAGGACAACGACAAGGATGAAATCAGCCAACAACCCGCCCACGAAAATGAACAGGTATTGAGATTTCAGTCCTTTGAACTCTACCGTTCTGCCGATTCCTTTGTTGATTTCGAATTCCGCCATTTTTACAAAAAGAATGAACGTAAAATGGTAGCTGCTACAATCAGGAACACACAAGCTCCGAACCACGATGCTGCCGTTTTGCTCGTATCGGGGTCGCCGGCTGAGAATTTTCCGTACACTTTTACTCCGCCGATAAGTCCTACTACTGCACCAATGGCATAAATCAATTTGGTGGCAGGGTCGAAATAACCGGTTATCATTTTAGTGGCTTCGTTAATTCCGGCAGAGCCGTCGCCCTGAGCAAAAAGGTTGGCAGCAGAGAGTGTCGCCATAATGAACACAAGATGAATTTTCTTTTTTGTCATAATATTAATGTTTAAGGTTATGAAATGTCGGTTAAAAAGAGTACGGAACAAGCCTTAGATTTAAGGTTTAGATTGGCTGACGCGGCTTGTTCCGTCTCTTGCTTTCAAGGTTTAGATTAAGGTTAACTTTGGGCTTTATAAAAATTGCATCCAATTTTCCGGTGGTGTTTCAACTTCGGATTTAACTTCCGATGTTTCATTTCCGGCTAAAATCTGCATCAATTGTGTGCTGAGTTCTTGCTGCATGGCTTCGTGCATTTTCAACTTTTCAAGAAAATCGCTGCCACGCAGCTTTTGAGCCGTCTTTTGTAATGATGTTTTCTCTTGTTCGGAAACTGTTTTACGTTCGACGGCTCGTTGCATCTGACGAATTTCTTTTGTCGTCAGGCTTTCGTCGGAAACTTGAATATCTTCGCCGAAAAGGATGTTGAGTTCTTCATTTTCAATCAAGCTTTCATCTATTTCATTTTCGGGCGACATCGGATGAAACTCGTTTTCATCGTCCACGCTTGGACTTTCGGGTGCAAATGTAGCTGTTTTTATAACCCGATTTTCATCGGCTTCCTTAGGCTTTCTTTCCGTTCCTTGCGATGGAAACGATGTTTTGGTTTTCCCGATAACGGATATCTGTTTTTCTGCTTTCAGCACATTTTCGGAAGTCGTGTTCGGCTTGTTTCTCGGTGCTTTTTTGTCGTGTTCAAAAATTATTATGTACACCAACAGCAACACAATAACAATTAGAAGTAAGGGTATTGCATTCATAGTAGTTCTGTTTTATGGGATAATGGGTTTTCGTCTGTTTTTCTCGATGCCTTTGCCGATGGTATCCTTGTGTCGGGATAGATGTTCCCGCAAAACATTTTCTATGTAGGCAGAAAGCGTGGTTTTACTACGCAAATCGTGCAGGATATGGCGATACACGTCGAGTGTTTCTCTATTTAACGAAAAAGATACACGATTTTCAATTATGCAGGGATTAAGAAATGTTTCCGTATAGGTTTCAAAATCTACAATTTGTGAAACTATTTCTTGGGCTTTCTCTTTCGGTTTTTCCGTTTTCTGTTTCGGAATAACGGTGTTTGATTGGGATGTTTCTTCCGGTTCCATTCCTGCCATTTTGCGGATTTGTTCGGCAATGGCTTTGTTACGTTGTTCTTCGATTGTAGGCATATTCTTTGGCTTTTTGCTTTTTGCTGTTGGCTATTAGCTTGGCATTCAAAATCATTGGGCAGTCAGTAAATTTTCCATTTTCCCTGCCAACAGCCAATGGCTAACAGCTTATTATAATGTTAGTTTTCTAATTATTTCTTCGGCAAGCTCTTCGATATTGCTTCCTGCGAGCAGCTTTTTATCGGGTGGCAGGTAGGTGGAACGGAACACATCCCGATTGTCGGGTGTCAACTCTTTTTTGAAACGGGATGAGCGGGGTAACCGACTGTCGAGAATACCCAACTCCTGACGGGCTATCTCTTGGTCGTAAAACTCGATAACGGCAGGATTGACCCGTTTGTCGATTTTGTTCCAAAGCATATAAATCTGACGGATTTTACTGCTTGTCAGTGAAACACCTAAATCACGCACGGCAAGAGCGTAAGTCATACAAGCTACAAGCGATTGCGGATCGGGTTCTATGGGCGAAATTACGTAATCCATATCTACTGTTAATCCAACCAATGCCGTATCGTCGGCTCTGCCGGGCAAATCGAAAAAGACGTAGTCGAACTTCTCAGCAGAATGCTTTGCCAAAAAGCTTTCGGCATCTTGCAAAGCTCTTTCAGACGTACTTTTTAGAATACGATAGGCAGGTTTGCCAAAACTCTCAAAATGTTTTTTCATTCGCTCCAACAGTGCGGAATTGCCATTTTGAACGGTCTGTTTATCTCTTTCCCGCATATTGAAAAAACTGTATTGCGAAAAATCGCAATCAACGACAAACAGATTGATTTTTTTCTCGTAATACAGGTAGCTTGCCAAAATTTCGGCAATGCTGCTTTTACCCACGCCACCTTTCAGTGAACCGAAACCAACGTAAACAGGTTTGTGTGTTTGTTCATTCTTTTGTTCTTGCATAATTTTCTGTTTTTAATGATTTATGTATTCTTGATTTTATTATTGCTCTTTTTTCTATATGCATTCTTGCATTATCGCATTCACTCTTTTATTCTTTTGTTTATGTATTCTTTCTTGTGTGCTTGCATTATTGCATAACTGCATTATTTTGTGCTTGCACAATTGCACAATGAAAATTTTGCATGTACTTTTATATTCACTCTTTTGTTCACTTATTCTCTTATGCTTTTCTTTATTCTTGCACAAAGAAAAGCGATAATAGAGCAAACACAAGGCTTCGATTGACTAAGCTTTCTTTGGCTTTCTTTGGATGGAAACAAACCTGCCTATTGCTACAAAATAGCGACGTAACTTTGCATCGGATAAGTTCACATCGTTTCCGAACAACTGTTTTTGGGCAGTCATCGCATAAATTCCGACTGCCTTGATAGCTTTTCAATACGTTTAATTCGGCAAGGTGTACTTTTGTCCGACAACGCGCTGCTTAGCCGACAAAAGTTCCTTGCCCCGGTGCGGGGATGTGAAGTTTACTCCAAAGTCGTAACCTAAAACCTAAATCTATACAATGATGAAAAAACAAGAGATTGAAAACAGTACATCGTTTCGCTATTATCTGCGATTAAACGAAAGGGACAATGCCCGATTTCTCGACCTGTTCGAGCGGTCAGGTGCAAAAAGCAAGTCGGATTTTATCCGTCATCGGATATTTCAAACGCCTTTTCGAGTAATTTCTCACGATGCTTCCGCCGTCGATTTTTACGTGCGATTAACCCATATCAATGCTCAAATTCGTAAAATAGGTGTGCTGTATAATCAGGCTGTCCGCTCGATTAATGTTTATCATTCGATAAATACCGCTCGTGTTTTATTGGCAAAATTGGAAACCTATCAAGAGAAAACTACATCGCTTTTGGAAGAGAGCATCCGTTTAACCGAAGAATTTAGTGTGAAATGGTTGCCGAAATAACTGCTCCGATTAGCCTGAAAAATGTATTGGGATACAACTTCGCCAAGGTAAAAGCGGGAACGGCTTCGGTTATTCTTACTTCGCTTTTGAGCGTGGACGAGAACGGCAAAACAGACTTGTTTCGTGCATTGGCAGATATGGAAAACCGTTTGCCGTCGGGTATTCGCACCAAAAAGCCTGTATTTCATTGCTCAATTAATCCGCATCCGAATGATGTATTGACAGACCAACAATTACAAAATATCGCTTCGGAATATATGGAACGAATGGGTTATGGAAATCAGCCTTTTATCGTATTTAAGCACAACGATATAGCTCGTGAGCATATTCATATTGTATCGCTTCGGGTAGATAGTTTCGGAAAAAAACTCCCACACGCTTTTGAAGGTAGACGAAGCAAGAAAATAACCGATGATTTGGAACTGAAATACGGTTTAATACCGAGCGAAAGTCGTAAAAAACCGCAAAAAGATATTGCCGTAAAGGAAATTAAATCGGCAGATATAAATAATGGGAATGTTCGTGAACAGATTTCCGATGTGGTTCGGGCTGTACTGAAACGATACGCTTTTCAGTCGCTCGGCGAGATGAATTTGATTTTATCCCGATACAATATTTCCGTAGAAGAAGTACGAAAGGAATACAAAGGTAAACAGTACGACGGTTTGGTCTATGCCATAACCGACAAAGACGGGAATAAATTGATGTCGCCTTTGCACGCGAGTAAAATCGGTCGTGGAACCGGATTTAGTGCTGTTTCACGTCATTTTGAAAAATCGAAAGCGGTTATCAAAGAGAAAGCTCCTTTGTTTCGCAATGCGATTATTGAAACAATGAAAAATTCGCCTGATAAAGAGCAATTTTTGACTACAATGAAGGTTCACGGTATTGATGTGGTTTTTCGTCAAAACGAAGAAGGACGAATTTACGGTGTTACGTTTCTTTCGGATAGTTTGGGTATGGTCGCCAATGGTTCACGATTGGGCAAAGGCTATTCGGCTAACGTGTTTAACGACTATTTTACAAACGGAAAAAATCCGTTTTTAGACTATTCTATACAAGAGATTGATACAGTGAAACAAATCAATACAGAAAAAGAACTTTCTGCGAATCAAGCAATCGAAGAAGAACTATTTTACGAAGAGTTTTCCGAAAACAGTGATTTGCCAATTACCGTTCACGGTATCGATTACAAAGAGTTGGCTTTTCAACGTAAGTTGAGAAACAAATACGGAAAACTGAAAATCAACAGAAAAAGAAGAAAACTATAAGGCTTTATGCAACAAGAAGACGATTTAAGGGGACTCGCCAAAACAATGGAATTTATGCGAGCCGTAAGTATTTTATTTGTGGTTATCCACTGCTACTGGTACTGCTACGAAGCATTCAGGGAATGGAATGCAACGATTGGTGTATTGGACAAAATCCTGATGAATTTTCATCGAACGGCAGGATTGTACAAGCATCCGCTGATTACGAAATTCTTTTCGGTGTTGTTTTTAGCTTTATCTTGTTTGGGAACAAAAGGCGTAAAAACCGAAAAAATCACGTGGACGAAAATTTGGATTGTGTTGGGTTTCGGCATTGTGCTGTTTTTTCTGAATTTTTGGATATTGGCGTTGCCAATTGCCAAAGCAGGTATTGCAGTGTGGTATATTTTTACAATTTCGGCAGGTTATATTTGCCTATTGATGGCAGGACTTTGGATTAGTCGCCTTTTGAAAAACAACCTGATGGATGATGTGTTCAATACCGAAAACGAGAGTTTTATGCAGGAAACCCGATTGATGGAAAACGAATATTCGGTCAATCTGCCTACGCGATTTTACTATAAAAAGAAGTGGAATAACGGTTGGATAAATGTGGTAAATCCGTTTCGTGCGACTATTGTTTTAGGTACTCCCGGCTCGGGAAAATCGTATGCCGTGGTTAACAACTACATCAAGCAACAAATTGAGAAAGGCTTTTCGATGTATATCTACGATTTTAAGTTTGACGACCTTTCTACCATAGCTTACAATCATCTGCTGAAACATATTGATAAGTATGAAGTGCCACCGAAGTTTTACGTGATTAACTTCGATAATCCACGCAAAAGCCACCGATGTAACCCGATAAATCCGCAGTTTATGACCGATATTTCGGATGCGTACGAGAGTGCTTATACCATTATGCTGAACCTGAACAAAACGTGGATACAGAAACAGGGCGATTTTTTTGTGGAAAGTCCGATTATTTTGTTGGCTGCCATTATTTGGTATTTGAAAATCTATGAAAACGGCAAATATTGCACTTTTCCGCACGCTATCGAGTTTCTAAACAAGAAATATGCCGATACTTTTACTATTCTCACAAGCTATCCCGAATTGGAAAACTACTTGTCGCCTTTTATGGATGCGTGGGAAGGCGGTGCACAAGACCAATTGCAAGGGCAGATTGCATCGGCAAAAATTCCGTTATCAAGAATGATTTCGCCCGCACTCTATTGGGTAATGACGGGCGATGATTTTTCATTGGATATTAATAACCCGAAAGAGCCGAAAATACTTTGTGTGGGTAACAATCCCGACCGTCAAAATATCTATTCGGCAGCGTTGGGATTGTATAATTCGAGAATTGTCAAGCTGATTAACAAGAAAGGGCAGTTGAAAAGTTCGGTAATTATTGATGAGTTGCCGACAATCTATTTTCGTGGATTGGATAACTTGATTGCCACGGCACGAAGTAATAAAGTGGCTGTTTGCTTGGGATTTCAGGATTACTCGCAATTGACACGCGATTACGGCGATAAGGAGAGCAAGGTTATCCAAAATACGGTGGGTAATATCTTTTCGGGACAGGTGGTTGGCGAAACCGCCAAAACCTTATCGGAACGTTTCGGAAAAGTGTTACAGAAACGGCAATCGATGACCATCAACCGACAGGATAAATCGACTTCTATTTCCACGCAGATGGACAGCCTTATTCCGGCATCAAAAATTAGCAATCTTACGCAGGGAATGTTCGTAGGTGCGGTGTCGGATAATTTCGACGAACGCATTGAGCAGAAAATCTTTCACTGCGAAATCGTGGTGGACAATGCTCGTGTTGCTGCCGAAACAAAAGCTTACCAAAAAATCCCGGAAATTGTCTCTTTTACCGATGAAAACGGAAACGACACGATGCAACAAGATATCGAACGAAACTATAAGCAAATAAAAGCAGATGTAGAAAATATTGTCTTATCTGAAATGGAACGGATTAGGAATGATGATAGTTTGAAGCATTTGGTAAAGGAATAGAGCAGTCTAATACCACAAATAAATTATTATCGTAGCCATTAGTACCGCCAAACTCCTGCTATAGCAAATAGTTTTTCGATTTAATCGTTTCAAGTGGGTGCGAAGTGTCAGATTGTGTCGTTCGATATGGTTGGTGGAGCGAAAAACGGTGCGATGTATTTTTCGGCTGATAAGATAGCCGTAGTTTTTCAGTTTATCGGTATAAATCATTTTGGCTTTCGATAGAAAAAGACTTTTAAGCACTACCGACAAGGTGCGGTTAGTGCGTCTGCCCACATTGAAAGCTACTACCTTGCGAGTTTCTCTATCCAAAGCGTACACTAACCAACGCAAACGGCTTTTCTTGCCGATAAATATACGCATCTCGTCCACTTCGTAGCTTTTGCCTATAGCAATAGGTGGTTGTTTGATTTTGCTTGCTATCAGCAAAATTCGTTTTAGCAAAGTGGTAACTGAAATCCCCAATACTCGTGCCGTGCTACGAATGCCCAATCCTTCTTTGGTTAGTTGAATAATTTTGTGATTGGTGTTGGGCATATAGGCTTTGTATCTGTAGTTCGTTATAAAACGTTTGTGACAATTCTTACATTGGTAACGTTGT
>DCEG01000026.1:0-44437 GCA_002316835.1 Bacteroidales bacterium UBA1035
AAAGCCTTCGATAGAAATATCGAAGGCTTTTTTTATTGTCATAAAAAACATTTTAAACTTATAGTACGTTTATAATGCAGTTTATTTGTAAAAATAAAGAAGTATAACCCAAAACCTGAATTATGAAGCGAAACTTATCCGTTGCTATCATTCTGCTATTCCTATTATTTTCCATGTTTTCTTGTGATTATTTCAAGAAAAAACTACAAAAAAATGTCCGTCTAGAAAAACCTATAACAAAAGTTGACAAAACAATTGACACAACTAATTCGTATAACAACCTCTTTTTAGACAGTGTGACTGTTCATTCTTATCTTTTGGCAGATAGCACTTTGAACGAAATTCTGAAAAACAGGATTATCAGTTTTTATAATAGCCGTAACTTTCAGTATGCGTGGTTTTCGAGTGATGGACTGGCTGAACAAACCCGCTCGTTTTGGAATATGCTGATGAATTATCACAATTATTCCAAAGATTCCACGGTGTATGATAAGAAGTTTAGTGCGAAAATGAATCAGCTGTTTCTGGAAGATTCGTTGACCGTTTTGGAATCCGATTCTGTTTATCGAAGAATGGAACTCGATCTAACGCGTTATTTGTATCTATATGCAGAAAACGAATACAAAAATGATTTGAAATTCGATATGAAATCGTTGGAATGGTCTGTTCCGAGAAAAAGAATGACGTTGGAAGCTACACTTGATTCGGCTATTGCACGAAAAGGCCGGTTTGCCAACGAAAATGCTCCGGTAAATACACAGTACGTGAGATTACGCGAAATGCTTCAAAAATACAAAGGAATTCGCGATAACGGCGGATGGGATTCCATAGTTTATAAAAAGGATATTCCTCAAATAGGTTACACGGGAGAAGAAATAAAACAATTGAAAATCCGACTTAAACGAGAAGGTTTTCTGGCAGGTGCTGACAGCACATTTACGAATGTTTACGATTCGACATTTTACAGAATTTTACGGCAAGTTAAAACGGAATACGGGTATATTCCCGATGCTAAAATTACCCGCTTGTTTATACAGGATTTAAATGTGTCCATCGACGAGCGTTTGCAACAAATCCTTGTCAATATGGAACGTATGCGATGGATTCCATCACAAACAAGTGACACTGCACGTTCCATATTGGTGAATATTCCGGAATTTAAGCTTTTCGTGTATGAAAGAGGAAAACCTGCGTGGGATATGGATGTTGTTGTAGGTAAGGAGGCGAGTAGCACCACTATATTTACCGGAAATTTGAATACAATTGTTTTCAGTCCTTATTGGAACGTTCCTCGAAGTATTGTAAAGAACGAAATTCTTCCGGCGATGAAACGAAACCGTAATTATCTTGCCCGCAATAATATGGAAATCGTAAGCAGTGGATCCATTCCTACTATCCGACAACGACCGGGGCCATCAAATTCATTAGGAGGCGTGAAGTTCCTTTTTCCGAACAGTCATAACATTTATTTTCACGATTCTCCAGCGAAATCGCTTTTCAATACCGATAAACGAAGTTACAGCCATGGATGTGTGCGGTTGAAAGAGCCTGTCAAACTGGCTGAATATTTACTGAATGATACAGTGAAATGGAATGCGGAAGCCATTCATGTAGCTATGACTTCAAGAAGTGAAAAGCCTGTGAAATTACAAAAATCGATACCTGTAATGCTGACCTATTTCACAGCTTGGGTAAGAGGTGCGGAAGGAATGAACTTTCGTGAAGACATTTACGGTCACGATGAACGAATGGCGAAAAAGCTATTTATAAATCCTATCACAACTACACGGCACAAAGAAAAGAAATAAGCTGAGATATTCCTTATTTACGCATCATACCTCACTTTATCCAAAATAATGGGTAAGATAGTGAGGTCTATGCCGGCTTCCTGAAGTTCGTCCAAATCTTCGTTGAACAACGATTTGAAGGCATTGAAACTGCCGGCTGATTTTACAGCATTAACATACAAATCAACAGCTTTCTTGGTGTTGGTGAGGCAAAACTCCACGTGTCCGGCGTTCAGGTAATCATGAGCGTTGGGCTGGTTTTCGATAATTTGTGTGTAATATCGTTGTGCAATATCAAATTTTCTCGATAAAAATGCACACCACGCAATTGAACGCCATGCGCGGGTATTATCGGGGCTGAGCAAATCTACCTTAAAGTAATAATTCAACGCTTCAGAATACTCGTCGAGTTCCAAAAAGCAGTGACCGATATTAAGCTGGATGTTAAGGTCATCGGGCTTGAGTTGTTCCAACCGACGATAGTACTGTAATGCACTTTCCGGCTCTTTAAGTAAACGATAACAATTGGCAATGCGACGTAGCACCCACGTGTTGTTTTCATCCATTAAATCTGCTTTCAAATATGCTTCCAGCGCAGCTTTAACATCACCAAGCATTTGTTGGCAAAAACCTATTTTCTGCCAGGTTTCACTTGTCGGATTTCCTTTTTCGGTAAGCAGCAGATAGGTATCGAGTGCCTCGTTGAAATTGTTTTTCTCGAAATAATACAGTGCAATGCGCTCCAGATTCTTTGCTTCTGAAACTATTGGTCTGAACGGCTGAAGTTGATGATAATCGAGTGGAGTAGCAAAAATGTCCACGAAATCGGCTTTGCGTGGATAGAGTTTGAAAAACCGGTATAAATCTTGGATATACTGTTTGCAAATAGTTTCTTCTTTCTGATGTGGATTAAGCACGAGCTCTTCTTCCGCCATTTTTTTCAATTCATCACTCTCAGCACCCAGTTGTGATATCATCATTTTACGATATTGTTCGGGCATAACCATGATACTGAAACAAAAAGAATATTTATCTGAGTTACAGATCATTGATGTGTTGAGCATAGCCGAGAGCAGGCTGTCACTTTCCGATTTGTCTGAAAATAACTGTTGCAGAGAACTATGTTTTTTGTCGAACGGTAGAAACCAGTTGCTCATTTCGTTGAAAAACGGATAATTTTTCAGGTTGGAGAAAGTGGAGTGAAAGACATCTGCCCCGCCCATCTGCATATCAGTAAACTCTTGGAGTTTGTCGGTCAATCCGGCTTCGTCCAGAATCTTTTGCCATTCCGGATTCTTTTCATCTAACCCACTTTCGCCCATCCATTCTTCGAGATTTATTTTCTTTCCGATCATCGGACTCAGTTTCATCATTTCAGGGATGATCTCCTCTGTAAGTTTTTTAGTGATTTTTTCGGTTTCGTGTGCCTGAATAAACTGAATGATAACTGTCATCAGTCTGCGTGCAAAAGTTGCATCATCCGCCATTACCGATAATCTGCCGATGATCTCGGGATAATACTTCCATCGGTTTTTGTATTGTCTGAAAATGGGTACGATACCAACCATTGCCCTCAATGAAATTTCGGAATCAGCGTGGTTACAGGTGTCGAGCAGAAATTCCACTTTTCTTTGATCAAATCGTTGCAAGGTGTTTAGTGTGAGTGCCGAAATCAGCATGCATTTGATTTGAACAGTTATGCCGGTGTTCGCTAGAAACTCATTATAGGAACTAATTTGTTCTGCTTTAACCCGGGATGAAGAGAAAACAGTATAAAATAAATCTTGTACGGTGTGCTCTTGCTCAAGGGTATTTTGTTTGATTCTGACTTGTTTTTCCTCACTTTCAGGCAAAAGATCAATTACCGAGAAAGTATCTGTTTGACGTAAAATAATATCCTGGTATTCAGCTATTGATAGAGTCTGCCGAACGTTTGCCATACGTGCTCTTTCAAAAAAGATGGAAGAGCTGTTACGTATTTGTGATTGTTCCAGTAAATCATCTGTCAGTGAGTAGATATCTTGAACCAGATGATTGTATACCTTTTGTTGTTCAGGATCTTTGTTACCTTCAATAAGGTAATGGATCATGTACTTGTAGTTGGTTTCGAGCTGAGATATTCTTTCCGTTGCCGTCCAGTTCTGCTGATTTGCAGCCCATTGTTTTAAATTATCGAGAGCATCTTTTAATTGATTGTTTTCGATAAAAGCCAATATTTTAAAATATATTTTTATTTCTTCACTCAAGTTCATTACAGCATCTGTTTATTATCTTTAATAATTAAGACCGAAGGAAGATGATGAGTCCACGAAAGCGCCGAACTAATAAGCTTTTCCCAGCCATTGAGCCCGATGATCATTAGGTCTTGACGTTCGATGAAACTTAACTCAATTTTTTTGTTATTGTCCCACAACTTAACTCGTCCATCGGTCTTTTTTGTGACGAACTGAAAAAGTTTTTGAAATTTTTGTCCGGTTTCCATAAGTCCGATTGCATCCCATACTGTTACAGATACGTCCGGATTTTTTGCCATTTGATAAAAATAAGGGAACGAAAACGCATCTTCTTTACTGAGAATAGGTACGAAAAGATTATTAGTATCTGAATAATTGTTCTCGACGAATATTCCGGTTGAAAGTTTATTTCTTGTCAGCAAAGAAGATACATTATTTAGTGAAGTTGTTGTTTTTTCTCCCAACACTTGATAATAATTGAGTTCATTTTGTACTGTTTCATCTTTTAATTGGAGATATTTTTTCCAAAGTGACGAATTAAAAACTGAACTTCCTATTCCCATCAAAACAAGATTACAATTGTATTCTTCTGCCGTTTGTAAAATGTCATCAACGTAGTTTTCCGACTGCTTTACAAATGTGCGGATTGATAGCTTGTTAGCTTCGCTCAATTGAATAATATCTGAAAATAATTCCGATTTGTAAACATTTTCGTCCTGAATTTGCTGCGCTTGCTCCGCATCAATCAAGTTTAACAACGTAATGGAAGATTTGTCGGGCCTAAACTTAACCATTTTGTTAATGAGCGCTCCCAGTGCCTTCCCTGTTTTTACTTTTGAGAAGCAAATAAGGGCATTTACGGGCTTTTTTAATTCATTTTCGCCTTCGATTCGTTTTAATAGTATATCTACAAATTCCATACCAAAGAGATTTTTAGGTTTTTAGATTTTAGACATCGTAGAGACGCACAGCCGTGTGTCTCTACTCAAATAATCGACATTGACACCTGAGAATAAATGTCCTCAATATCTTCTTTTCTGATCTTTTTAAAATCTTCTTCTCGTGCTGTAATAATAAGTCCTGCCATATCGATTGCTCCCGGACTGATAAGTAGTTGTCGTTTACCTTCTTCGAAGAATTGTTTAGGTCTATGCGCTTTACGTGGAAAAATATGCAACACGTAATTATCATCTTCCATAAATGCGATAATATTCATCATTGGCTCTTCTTCATCGGGTTGACGGCTGTGCAGATATTGATAAACATCTTCGAAACGTTCCTCAACTTCACGTTTCGAGGAGTTCTCGATAATCAGGCAAGAACGCAGTTCATTTTCTCCCGTCATCAGGATTGGCGACTTTAATCCTGCCTGCAAGTGAAAGTGATCGGGAGCCGATGCTCCACATTTCGGTCCGTTGTATAGAATAACATAATCGGACAGAAGTTCTGCAAGCGTAAGCATATCGTTCAATTTCCTGCGGATTCGTTGTGGAACATGTGAATGCAGTGCAACGGTTAAGTGATTGTGTAATATCGGATAAGGGTTGATTAAAATAATATATTTATCGAGAAACGGTAATCCTGACTGAACCTTTGGCCGATTTTCTGCACACAAAAAACATGGGCGGTTTTCAATGTTACCCTTATCAACCTTTGCTGATGCCGATATAATTCGGGCCGGATTAAATTGAACGTTAACTTGTATATCGTTTCCCCAATTGAATTCTTTTGTTTGAATGTTATTGAGTTGATCAATTGACATTTTTAGATGGTCCCAATCTCTTAGTTGCTCAATAAAGAGCTGATTTATTCTTTGTTGGAGTTGCATATCGCGATCATTTGTGAAGCAAAGATAAAGATTATTTAAGAACGTAGTACTGTAATGACGATAAAAACGGCTAATAAAAAAGACGGTGCGTGCACCGTCTCTACTCTGTATTGCTATTTAATAAAACACGCAATTGTAAATGTTCTTATATCCTTCCTCCTCCTTTTTTTCTGGCATAGTCAAAAGTTGGAGCAATATTAAAGTATAGTTTCTCTACTCCAAATCGATTTGGGGCAAGAGATAACGAATTGCAATTGCAATTTCTTTCTATTTTATCCTGGCCTCCGAATCTAAAACCTAGAAAACTTAAAATATCATACTCGTGTGCCACTTTTATAACGTAATAAGGTGTTGATTTTTCTATCCCATCTCCTGAACTAACAATAGCTTGCTGTACAATATTCCTTTTTCGGGCAGTTTTTTTATATGCTTCAGCATTATTTTTTTGAGCATAAACCAACAGTTTTGCGTTTAATGCACGTAGATTAAATGGATCTTCAGTCAACAGAGCATCTGCATATTCCAATATATCGTCATAATCCCTGTCGGAGAAATACTGTTTGTTTAAAACACCTGCCATTTTAGTGTTGTATTGCGATGTATCCACCGGATTGTATGCCGGTTGAAAAATATAGCCAAAATATAAGTGACGCTGTTCGTCAACTGTCATAGTGGAGTCACCCAGTTCGTATCGCTCCATTAAATCGGAGTAATTGAAATTGGATGAGCTGTTTTTTATGTTTCGTTCAATTAATTTATAATCGGGTGCAGTTGGACCGTCATATTGTGCGAAAAGAGTCACGCTGCAAACTGCAAGTACAGTGATGATAGCTAATTTTTTCATTTTTCGATTATTTTGATTAATACTCTGCGACAAATGTATTTTCTATTTTCGATTTTAACAAATTAGTTTTACTAAGAAAGCTTAATGGCAAAGAATGGGTTTGGATGTTTTACCCTATGTTCCTTGCTTTACGCCCCACGCTCTATTGTTTCCCTGAAACGGCGACACTCTTATCGATTTTGGTAATTAATCCTTGCAACACGCTCCCGGGACCGAGTTCAATGAATTCCACAGCACCGTCGGCGATCATTTGCTTAACCGACTGTGTCCATTTGACCGGAGAAGTAAGCTGTGCAACAAGATTTTTCTTAATAATATCAGGATCGGTTTCACCTATGGTGGAAACATTCTGATATACCGGGCAAATTGGGGTGGAGATAGCTGTGGCTTTAATAGCTTCGGAAAGTTCAACCCGTGCAGGTTCCATCAGCGGAGAGTGAAATGCACCGCCTACCTTTAACGGAAGTGCCCTTTTAGCACCGGCTTCTTTCATCTTTTCGCAAGCGATTTCGATACCCCTTATCGATCCGGAGATAACAATTTGCCCCGGACAGTTATAATTAGCAGGTACAACCACATCGTCGATAGCTGTACAAATTTCTTCCACCTTTTCATCAGGGAGCGCTATAATAGCAGCCATAGTCGAGGGATTTAGCTCGCATGCTTTCTGCATGGCCAAGGCACGCTTATAAACCAGTTTTAAACCGTCCTCAAAAGATATTGCTCCGGCAGCAACTAATGCTGAAAACTCTCCCAAGGAATGCCCTGCAGTCATATCGGGCTTAAAGTCGTCTCCCAGAGTCTTAGCGAGAATTACGGAGTGGAGAAAGATAGCCGGCTGTGTGACTTTTGTTTGTCGAAGGTCTTCATCTGTTCCCTCGAACATTAAATCGGTAATTCTAAAGCCCAGGATATCGTTAGCTTTCTCGAATAACTCTTTCGCCAAAGGCGATATTTCATATAAATCTTTTCCCATGCCCACAAACTGTGCACCTTGCCCGGGAAATACGTATGATTTTTTCATAAAATATTATTTGTTTTACTTGCTTTAAATCAGTTTCTTATGCAATATAAACCTAATGGTTCAATTGTTAATTTTCAAATAAATAAACGTTCCTGAATAAGGAATTGTTCGAAGCCGCAAAGATACAAAACAATTTTAAGAAAGCAGTAGGATGAAAATCCCAACATATAATAAAAAAAAAGACAAAATTTTGATTGTAAAATGTAGAAAATGTTTATTTTTACATCATCTAATCAATTGAATATTAAATCGCTTATCGTGGATAATTTCTAAAAATTACAAGCGATAAAACATATACTAATTTTTATTTTAACGGACATTCAAGGATTTAACGAATGGTTTTTTTATGAAACATTCTTTGATATTCTTTTTGATATTTTTTTTCTGTTTACCGGCAAAATCGCAGCAAGCAAACATTAAGTCCATGGTGAGAGCCTGGAAGATATCTAATGTCTATCAGTCGCAATCGTGCCAGGTCTTTTACGATTCGTTAAATGTAAAAAAGGATACTGTTCAATTTCTGAATACGGTTGATGAATTAAAAAACTACTTGAACGGGCACTATAACAGACGAGTTGAAGTCCGTAATATCATGTATGAAGTTTTGGGTTACTGGATGTTCCAACTAAAACCACTTTCTGAAAGAGCTGAATTAATTCTTAATGCTATTAAATTGGCATATCCATTGAAGGATGAGCAGCTTAATGCCGAGCTATATGCTCTTTATGCCGATAATTCGCTTACCTATTACGATTATATTTTGTATAATATGAAAGCCCTCGAAATTCAAAAAAAGATTGGATTCGAGCACTTTAGGTTTGTTCAGAATCGATTTTTCGGTATTAGTGATGCGCTTTTTAAAACTGGAGATTATGGAAATAGTGTCTATTATGGCAAGGAGTATCTAAAGCACAAAGAAACCGATACTCTGTACTGGAATCCGCACGTTTATATATTGCAGCTTGATATACTAGGCTCAGGATATAAGAGAATGCAGAAATACGACAGTTGTTACTACTACTATAATTTACTTTTAGACAGTATTCCACGTATGCTGAAAAATCAAGATGATTATACAAGGCGTATCTGGACGGGTATTGCAAAAGGAAATATGGGCGAAGCACTTTTGACCCGAAATGAATTTGAGAAGGCTAAGCCGTTGATAGAAGAGTACCTCGAGATCAGTGTTGTTGCAAATGATTCGCTCAATATGGCAATGGCTTCAAATGCTGCCGGAAAATTATATTTCGCTTTAGAAGAATATCTTTTAGCTAAACAGTATTGGCGGAATGCATGGAGGATAAGTGAAAGTACAAATTCCACCTGGCAAATAATTGATGCTTCTGAAGGGCTATCAAAGGTGTATAATAATATAGGGATGACTGACAGCGCTTTATTTTTTTACGTTAACTATCATTTTTATTCGAAATTTCAAGCCGACAAAATGAAGGATATGGCGTTAAAATCTTTAAACGAAAAAATTGTATTCGATAATTTACAAGTTTCCCTTAAGCAGACCGAAACACGATTGGCCCGTGCACAATTGTTCAGGAATGTCATTATTGCCCTGATTATCCTAATTGCTGTTATCCTGCTATTGTTGATGAAAAGACAAAAACGAAAACGTGAAGCTGAAATAATAGAGATTGATTTTGCTAAATATCAATTAGAGTGTTTTAGACAGAATATTCAGGAAAAGGACAATCAGATACAGACTTTGTATGATAAGTTGAGCCTTGAAAAAACGGGCAGAAAAGAAATCCCGGAGAATTTACTTCAACACACGTTGATAACGAATGAACAGTGGGAGGAATTCAGAATTGAAATCGATAAAGTTTACCCGTTGTTTTTTACCAAACTAAACCAAAAACTAAAACATACAACTCCCGCAGCCGAAAGGCTCGCTTCACTGATCTTGCTTGCCTTCAATGAGAACCAGATTGCCCTTACATTGGGAATAAGCAAAGAGAGCGTATTACGCAGTAAAAGACGTCTTCGCTCTGCTTTGGGAATTTCGTCCGGAGACTCACTCACAGAATATTTAACCGGTCTGGCACAAGAAGTATGATGATATTTTATTATTGGCTGCATATTAAAACAGGCGCCGCACGGTCTTACGTTCCTACGGTTATTTATCCTGTTCGCGGATTTCCACACGGCGGATTTTCCCGCTGATGGTTTTCGGCAGTTCGTTTACGAATTCTATGATGCGGGGGTATTTGTAGGGTGCGGTAACGTTTTTCACGTGTTCCTGAATATCGTGTGCCAGTTCGTCGCCGGCTTTGTCCTTGTATTGTGGCGACAGAACGATAGTGGCTTTGATGACCTGCCCGCGGATTTCGTCGGGTACGCCGGTTATGGCGCATTCTACAACAGCAGGATGTGTCATTACAGCGCTTTCCACTTCAAACGGGCCGATGCGGTAACCGGAGCTTTTTATGATATCGTCAGTCCGTCCCACAAACCAGTAATAGCCGTCTTCATCGCGCCAGGCCATATCGCCGGTACGGTAGAGATTATCAGCATACACGCTTCGTGTTAGTGCTTCGTCACGGTAATAACCCATAAAAAGGGCAAGCGGATGTTCTTCGTTGGTATAGAACACAATTTCGCCCTGCTCACCATCTTCTGCCGAACGGTCGTCGTAGGTGAGCAAATCCATTTTATAAAGTGGGTTAGGAACTCCCATCGATCCTGGTTTCGGTTCCATCCATGGGAAAGTAATGATGGTAGGAGCAGTTTCGGTCTGACCGAATGCTTCCATCATTTTTATGCCGGTTTGTTTATAGAATGTTTCGAAAACCGAAGGATTCAATGCTTCTCCGGCAGTGGTACAGTATTCAAGTGCCGATAAATCGTATTTACTCAGCTCTTCACGGATGAGAAATCTAAAGATAGTTGGCGGAGCGCAGAACGATGTTACCTTGTATTTCGAGATCATCGCGAGTACATCGGCAGGAATAAACCGCCCTTCGAAATCGTACACGAAGACACATGCACCCACAATCCATTGTCCATACAACTTTCCCCATACGGCTTTTGCCCAGCCTGTATCGGCTAAAGTGAGGTGAACACTGTTTTCGTGCAAATTGTGCCAGAATTTAGCCGTTGTGATATGGCCGAGCGGGTAGGTGAAATCGTGGATAACCATTTTAGGTTGTCCTGTGGTCCCCGAAGTGAAATAGAGAATCATAATATCCTCATTTTTCGTTTTTTCTACCGGGCGAACAAATTTGGAAGTATTTTCCACACCTTTGCGAAAATCTATCCACCCTTCGGGAATATCATTTCCAATCATGATCCGGTATTTAACCGATGGAGATTTGGGCATTGCCTCGTTCACATGTTTGATCAGATTATCGTCTTGCGAGGTGATAATGGCTTTGATGGTTGCGGCATTGGCACGATAAACAATATCTTTGTCGGTAAGCAGGTGAGTGGCAGGGATTGCAATTGCACCTATTTTGTGCAGCGCCAGAATAACATACCAAAATTCGATATTTCTTTTAAGGATCAGCATCACCATATCTCCTTTTTCTATTCCTATAGAAAGAAGAAAAGAGGCGGTTTTATCTGATAATTCTTTTAATTGCGCGAAATTGAGATCATAGTGTTCGTTTTTGTCGTTTGTCCAGCACAACGCTCGTTTATCGGGATGCGTTTTTGCCCATTCGTCTACCACATCGTAGGCGAAATTAAAATTTTCTGGGACGTTGATCCTGTAATTGTCCACAAAATCTTGATGCGATGTGAACGATGTTTGTTTTAAAAATCTTTCTAACATAAAATAACCTAAATAATTTGGCTTCGCCGTTATTTGCTCACGTTGTTCGCGTAATTCGCTACGCGTTATTTAGTATCATTTGCGTTGCTGAATAGTTCAACAACACGACGAATATCTATCGAATAACTACTGAATTGAAAATCGCCCTTAGACAATTACAATTGAATAACCTTTTACGGTTCAATCACTACCGCCAGGAACTTTACCGCTTTGTTGTTCAGCGCCTTCATTCCGTGAGGAAGCGAAGAATCGAAATAGATACTGTCGCCTTCGTTCAGTGTGATATTTTTGCCGTTGTGATGGAAAAGCAGACTACCTTCCAGCACAAGGTTGAATTCCTGTCCCGGGTGAATATTGAGGAAGAAATCGGTATCCATTGCCTTTGGTTCGGCTGTTACGATAAACACCTCGGCGGTATTGTGGGTGAAACCCGCGGTGAGCGACTGGTATTTATATGCGGCAACCCGCTCAACGGTCTGCCCCTGATCTTTTCGGGTAACGAAGTACGAAGTCATCCTCGGCTCTGTTCCGAACATCAGCGTTGCTAGGTCCACGTTAAATTCCTTTTCGATGCGCTTGAGCAGCGAAATGGAAATGTCGTTTTTCCCTTCTTCGTAACCGAGGTAGGTGTCCGTTTCCAGCTCCAGTCGTTGAGCCATTTCATCGGGTGTGAAATCGACGGCATCGCGCAATCCTTTTATCCGTTCTCCAATTGCTTTTATATCGGTAGTCATAACTTTTTGATGTTAAATATGAACAAAGTTAATCAAATTTTCAGCAAAACAGCTTATCAAATAAACAAATATAAGCTGATGGCCATAATTACCATTCCGGTAACAAGGCCGATGATGGAAAGGTGATGTTTTCCGTATTTTTCTGCGCTGGGAAGTAGTTCGTCTAATGATATAAATATCATAATTCCCGAAATTATGGCCAGAATAAGCGCATCGAGTACGGGATTCCAGAACTTAATAAGGAATAAGTATGCGATAATGGCACCTATAGGCTCGGCTAAACCTGATGAAAACGACAACCAAAAGGCCTTTTTTCTGCTTCCTGTGGCGTGATAAATAGGCACTGCAACAGCAATCCCTTCGGGAATATTGTGGATAGCAATGGCTACTGTGATGGGGATGGCCACTTCCAGTGAGTTAATCGCTGTCATAAACGTTGCAATCCCTTCGGGAAAGTTGTGAATACCAATGGTTAAGGCTGTAATTATTCCGGTATGTTTTAATCGGATGTTTTTGCGTTTCATATCTTCCACACCTTGCATTTCGTGGGGATTACTTGATTTGGGAATTAAAAAGTCGATAAGTGCAATAAACGCAACTCCGCCAAAAAATGCCAGCAACATGTACAAGTGTGCCGTTTTTTCGCCGAATGATTCCGACAACATTTCCAGTGACTTTGGCAGCATTTCCATAAATGAAACGTAGATCATCACCCCTGCCGACAACCCTAAAGCGAAGCTTAAGAAATTAGTGTTAGTCCTCTTGGCTAACAGGGCAATAAGGCTTCCTATCCCCGTAGAAAGTCCGGCGAAGAGCGTTAGGAGAAATGCTGTTAAAACTATTTGGTTATCCATACGAATTACGGGTTTCGAATTACGAGTTTCTTGTTATGGGAGTAATTGATAATTCAAAATTAATAATTATCCGATAATCTGTTTCATAATTTCTTTATGAATCATACCGTTGGATGCTACCAGTTCTTTATTGAAAATATAATCGTTACTGCCCGAGAAATCGGTGCTTTTGCCTCCCGCACATTTCAGAATGAAAGTACCGGCTGCTACATCCCAAGGTGATAAACCGGAATGGAAATAAGCATCACTTCGTCCGCAGGCCACATAACAAATTTCTGCGGCAGCTGAACCTTTGATACGGAAACTGCATTTGCGGAATTGTTCAATAGCGTTTCTTAGGATTTTCTCTCCGCGTTGATCGAGTGAGTAGGGGATCCCGAATCCGATATATCCATTAGTAAGTGTATTATGGGTACTAACTTTTATCGGATTACCGTTAAGCGTAGCTTTTCCTTTTTCTGTAGCGGAATACATTTCATCGACAATGGGATCATAAACTACACCTAGAATTATTTCTTTGTCTTTCATCAACGCGATGCTTACCGTAAATGGCGTATCACCGTGGATATAATTAGTGGTGCCGTCAAGAGGATCGATAATCCATGTATATTTGCCTTCGGCATATGAAACGGTACCTTCTTCTGTGAGAAAAGTAGCATCGGAAATTAATTTCCCCAATTTCTCCACCAATATTTTTTCGGCTTCCATATCGATATGAGTTACGAAATTTCGGGTACCTTTCAGCTCGATATCCGATTGACGAAGTTTCGCCTGCTCCTCTTTCAGAAATTCTCCTACGGAGCGTGCAATTTTCTCAACTTCGATGCAAATTATATTTAAATTCATATTTTTATCTTTTTGGTTGCTTGTATTTTCCGAATGCTTGATGTTGAATGAATAATGTCCAACACTTCAATACGTTCACCCGTAATTCGGTAAATAATCAAATGGGCATCGAGGATAATGTTTCGATAAGTACGTTTTTTTGTTGCGAGATGGCGGCATTCGGGATAAACATTATAATACGAAGAAAGGGTCTCAAGCGACTGTTTGATTTGCTGAACGTACTTTTCTGCCTGAAAATAGCCAAACGTTTCTAGTCCGAAAGCGTAAATATCTTTTCGATGTTCCTTGAAAGATTCACTAACTATAACCGACCTTTCAGGTATTGTTCCTTCCATTCTTCGAATTCTTTGTTTGCTTCTTCTAACGGAGTGAATTTTCCCTTTTCAATTTTGTGAAAATGCTCCCACCATTCTTCCTGCGTTCCGTGAAACGGTTTATTGGGATTCCATTTATCCACAGTTGGAATAGCTTTGTAAGTAGTTTCCGGCTCGTTTACCTCTAAATCCCCTGAAGGAGACTTTTTGCACTTTGAATATTTTTTGTCACTCATATTTTTTGTTTTTTGTCGTTGATAATTAATAAGCACTTAAAACCATGGAGATTCAGGGTAAGACTTATTTATCGCTGTACATCGAATCCCACCAACGCGAATCGCCTTTCAACCATTTCGCAAACCACGCGTAAATGGCATTGTTCCACGCAATACGTTTGTCGTAATCTATAATAGTGTGATTTTCACCTTCCACCTGAATAAATTCTACTGGTTTATTGAGTAACTTCAATGCCGTGTACATTTGAATACTTTCGCCAACGGGAACATTTGTATCTGCAGAGCCGTGCAGCAGCAAAAGTGGCGTTTTAATTTTATCGGCATGAAAGAGCGGACTCTGTTCGGTATAAAGTTTTGGATTGTTCCACGGATAACTGCCTGCGCTTGCTCCGGAACTGTAAGAATATCCCCAGTAACCTTCGCCCCAGTAACTGGTGATATTACTAATACCTGCATGCGATACCGATGCGGCGAACATATCGGTTTTCGTAATCAGGTATTGCGTCATAAATCCACCGTATGATGCACCTATATTTCCGATTTTCGTACCATCGACAAACGAGTGTGCAGCAACAAATTTCTGTACACCTTCAATTATTTCTTCTGCTGTTTGTTCTCCCCACGCGTTTACGTGACGTGCCGAAAATTCCTGTCCGAATCCGGTTGTTCCACTTGGTTGTAACGTGTAAACAACATAGTCCTGAGCGGCATAAACGTGCAACGGATACCTGCTATCGAATACGCGGGTTGTTGGATTTGTACCGCCGTAATAGTAAACAATGAGCGGATACTTCTTGTTTGGATTGAAATTGGGAGGTAAGTAATACCTGCCTTTAATTTCGTCCCCGAATGAACTCTTGAAACTCCAGTCTTTCACTTCGCTTAACTGGAGTGTGTTAAGTTGTTCGGCAAAAGGATCGGAAATGAGCGTGGATTCGTTTGTTTTTAGGTTGAACAGATAACTTCTCATGGAATTGGAAACACTTTCACCGGTGTAGGTTGCCCAAAGTCCGTTTCCGGAAACCTTAAATGAGCTGATAACATCTTCTTTCAATGGAAGTTTATCGAATTTTTTGGTTTTGGGCGAATATCGGTAAACATTTTCACGATCTCCTTCTTCCACGCGATAATAGATGAAATTATCCATCGGATTCCAATTTTGAGCGTTGATGGTACGATCGAAATTTTTTGTTACGGGGTCAACTCGTCTTGTTGCCAAATCCATAATGAACGATTGCGTGTCGTAGCTGTTGGCTATTTGTCCTTCTTTGATATTCAGTCCTATACCATTGAAAGCTTCAGGTGCGCCGTGGATGAGTAGTTGTTTATTATCGGGAGAGAATTGCGCCGAGTAGGTGAAGATTTGATCTTTCCAGATAGTATCGATGGCCATTGTTTGCAGATTCAGCATATAAAGGTTTTTCTTACTGAACGGCCGTTGCGACAAATCTTCGTCAGTAGTCGAAAAAAGCAGATAGTTGACATCGCCGGTAATATCGTTTAACGAGGCAGTTGTTCGTCCATAAGTGAGTTGCTGGGTGAGTCCTGTATCGAAAAAGTACCGATAAAGAAAATGCCTGTCGCGATAATTCGATTGACGGTCATCGATTCCGATAAGCCTTCGTAAGCCGCTTGGTGTGCTAACATACATGGTCTCTCTGGATGAATAAAACATCGATTTTTCATCGGGAGCAATACGGAAACTTTCTCTCGGTAGATTTTGAGCGATAATCTTTGTTTCTGATTTCAATGGGTCGAGTATGTACATATCCCTTCCATCGTTCCCGTCTGCCACGTAATACAAAACATCAGATTTTGGCATCCAGTTTAGTTGTGAACGGTTGGTAACTTCAGATAAAATAACCTTTTTTTGTCGTGTATCGTATATTTGGGTGTAATACCGGTTATCTCCGCCTTTGAAGGTTTCCCGGAAACTAAGTAAAATAAATCGTCCGCTTGGGGAAATGGAAGAATCGGTTACACGTTTACCCTCGAGAATATCGTTGATGGAAATACGGCGCTTATTAACATTGTTGAATGTGTAGTTCAGCAGCGAGTCTTCCTTCTCCGATTTTAGTTCAATTTTAACAGCCGGATTTATTTTATTTTCTGCCGATGCCAATAGTTTGATGATAACGCGTGCGTTGTTTGTAAAACCGTTTAGATTGGTATCTACCGATCCGGAATGATGTAAGCTATCGTTCACCTGTGTTTTGGTTGCCCGTTTTACATCGTTTACGTAAAGCTCGAGCGGATTAGGAGATGTAACAGTTAATTTTCCCTTGCCATAGCGGTCACCGGTAACAAAGAATGAAAGCAATTGAAATGTGTATCCGTTTTCCGGTTTAGGAAGATGGAAATATCCTGATGTGTCGGGTTTCAGTTCAGTGATAAACCGCTCCTGATCGGGAAACGAGATGGAGTAGGAAAGTAATGATTCATCTGAGAATTTTGTGTCTTTTAGGTTGACGCTGTCCAGTACAACCGGTTTTTGTACGGTTATTGGCGCAAAAGAATAGATTTTGTTGGGTGTGAATTTTTGTTGTGCCGAAAGCGGCAATAGAGCAATGAGTGTGATAAGAAGAAAGTTGTATTTCATATTTTATTTACTTTGTTGCGGGTTATGAGGTGCGAGTTATGGGTTAGTCCAAACGAAACAATTCGGAAAACTCTCTTTAAGCTCTTGTTTTGATTCAAAAAAACCATAAACCGACGAGCCGGAACCCGACATTGATGCGTAAATCGCACCTAACTCGTATAATTGTTCTTTTATTCTACAAATTTCGGGATATTTTTTGAAAACCGAAGGTTCAAAATCGTTTTTCATTAACTCTTTCCACTTGGAAACAGGCTTTTTGACGATCTCTTTCAACGAAATTTCCGATTGTTTAGGCGAAACCATTGCGTAAGCATCTTTGGTTGGAACGGAAATATCGGGTTTTACCAATACGAAGAAGTAGTTGCTTAAATCCAGTTCAATTTCTTCTAACATGTTGCCGATACCTGTAGCAAAAGCTGGTCTGTTTTTGATGAAAAAAGTACAGTCGGCTCCAATCTTTGCCGCTTTGTTTTCTAATTGCGAAACAGTATAACCCAAAGAAAACGTATCATTCAACAACTTCAGCATAAAAGCCGCATCCGATGAGCCACCGCCTAATCCCGCTCCGAAAGGAATTTTCTTTAACAAATGGACATCGATTGGTGGTATTTCTTTTTCTTCCGAAATAAGTTTCAACGCCTTAATAACCAAATTATCGTCCGCATTTCCCTGAATTTCAATTCCGGTTTGGAAAAAACGGTAACTTTCTTTACAGTCAGACGGAATAATCTCCAGCGCATCTTTTAATCCGATAGGATAAAAAATGGTTTCGAGGTTGTGATAACCATCAGGTCGTTTGGAAATGATGTTAAGTCCTAAATTTATCTTTGCGTTGGGGAAGCAGATCATAGAAAGAAATTTATAAGTACAAAGATAAGAAAGTTTGGAAAAACCTGCTATTTATTGTTGTAGTGACCGAATGCAGAAATAACGGTTACAGTCACAATTTCTTCTTCAATAGTATAGATAAGTCGATGAGTAGAATCTATACGTCGCGACCAAAAACCTGCATAATCGTATTTTAATTGTTCCGGTTTGCCCGTTCCGGTTTTTGGATGTATCATTAATTCCTGCAACAGGCGATCAATCTTTTCAACGATCGCTTTCCCTTTTGTCTTTTTCAGGTAAGAGATATCCTGGCGTGCTCTTTCCTTGATGATTATTTTATACATTACAACTTATCCAAAAAGTGATGTATATCTTCTTTCGAAGAAAGGGTTGCAGCGTCTTTTTCTTTTCTGTACGATTCTATTCTCTCAGCAACCATTTGTAGATTTTCGGGATTTTCGAAATAAGAATCGTCACTTGGGCTTGGATTTTCAGATATTTTATCGCTAACGATTAATTCGATGACTTTTTTTCCGCGTTTTACTATAACGCGCTCACTTTCTGCCAAATCAAAATATCTTTTTTGATTTTTTCTTAGTTCGGAAGGAGAAATTATTATCATATTTGTACTTTATTTTGTACAAATATATGTATTAATTTTGATGCGTCAAAATTTTTTGTTGTTGGATAATCAAGTTCTATTTGTTACTATTTCTGTATCTCCACGGACTTTCGGCATCGGGTTGGCTCCAGAGTCCTAGTTTGTTGGTTTCAGCGGCTAATTCAAGTTGTTCATAATGATCGTAATCGAGTGAAGAATCGAAACGACGATAGTGCCATGCAAGTCCGTTTTTTAGCATTTCAGCGCCTACGTCAAAATTGTCGGAAATGAATACCTTTACGATTTCACGGTCATATTTGTCGAGAGGTTCAATGACAACGATGCCTACTTCTTTCCGATAAATCAATCCGGATAAAAACTTACGAGCTTCGTTGCTGAACGGCTGAGACATTTCGGGTGCATCAATTCCATAAATCCGATACCGGATTTCCTGATTGTCTTTTGTTAATCCGGTGAATGAATCACCGTCTGAAATTCCAATAACCTGTACGGTGTAATCGAATTTGTCGTTTAATTGAAAATCCTGAAAAGTTAATTTCTTTGTGAGGAAAAGAATTCCCATTACCCCCAACAAAAATACCAAAATAAGGGTATATTTTCTTGATTTTAACTTCCTTGCAATCATGTCTGGGTATTTTTGTTAGTGCTTGTTACTCAGCTTCTTCCCTGACTTCCACCATCAGATGATATAAATCGGCAAGATGAGTGAAATCATCCGCGATCAGGTGTGCGAGCGCATCGCTGTAAATTCTTTCATCCGAAACAGGGAATGTTTTCATTACATAAACCGCTTTTCGGTTCATCCACGGCTGAAAAAAATCGGGAAGGATATTAGGAATAGATTTTTTATAGCTTTCACCTTCAACTGAGTACCCGCGATCAATAACACTTTTCTGCACCATTTCCCGAAAAGCATTGGGCTCAGTTTCGATCTTATCCCGAAAAATATCCATCACTTTGCGCTTGGGCGCAAATAATCCCATTCCAAGCATGCAATGCTCTGTGTTGAGTTCCATAAAATAACCCGGAAAATTTTCCCACGATGTGCCGACGCGCTGAAAACTCATCCACAGACACGTGTTGTACGGGTCTTTGTTTTTCGAGAAACGGACATCGCGATAAATTCTCGACAAAACTTTGTGAGGACGGAATTCGAACAGTGGATCGATGTTGTGCATCGCGGGCGAAAGTGTGTTCACTAATGCCCGAAACGGTTGCAGCAATTCAATTTCATAAAGTTCACGATGATCTTCGAACCACTGACGAAAGTTATTCTCTTTAAGATCGTTTAAAAACTGAATGGTTTCGGGCGTGAAACCCGAAAACGGTAATACAGTTTTCATTATTTGACAATATTGTATGAGTCAGCGGCGATATGGTAAAATGACAAATATTCTTTTCCTTCTGAAGCTTTACGTTCAGCAATCTGCGTACGGAATTGGTTTACTCGGTCTAACTCTGAACTTCCAACTGCCACACCTTCAGCTTTTTGTTCGGTTTCACAACCTTCGCCGCCTTCACCGTGGGTTACGTTTGTGCCTTCGGCAATTTCTTTCTCCATTTGCTGCAGATCGGCTTCGGTGATTCTGTCTTCGACTAATATACCTTTCAGCACTACTTTGTTGTCCACGCACTCTTCGTTGAATTTTCCCAGTGTACTGTTCGATTCGGCGCGGATGCTCTGAGCATCGGTACTGCCTTGTAAAAAGAGTTTCATGCCACTTTTTTGACACACGTGTGTGGCAAGTCCTTCAACAGTGATGGATTGCCCGACATATTCTTCGGGGCTTGATAAAATGTTGTCAACGGTTAACGGTCCTTTTTGCGAATTTCCGGTACATGCTGATAGCACTATAAGTGAGAAAATGACAGTAATAGTTGTAAATAAGGTTTTCATTTTAATATTTAATGAGTCATTAATAATTTAAGAGTTCAAAGATATTGTTTTTTCAGAAGATATGAAAAGGAAAAATAAGAAATTCCTATTTAAAAGGTGTATCTTCATATCTTTTTAAATACGAATATGTTGCTAAATTGTTACACGTTGGCAAATATCGAAATTTCATCGGAAATTATCTCTTATTCGTCGGGAAAAATAACCCTGTTCATCGATTTTATGTTGTAAGATGCATTGGTTTGTCTGTATCTTTGTGTAATAAAGATTTAAAAATAAATTTTATGGAAAATAATGAACAAAACATGAATTTCTCTGATAGATCCAAAGGTGGTATTTTCGGATTTCTGTTGATTTTGGTCGGGACGTTGTTTCTTGCTTTTAATCGTGGCTGGCTTGATCCGGACTTACGTTACATCGTATTTTCATGGCCAATGGTATTCGTCGTTTTTGCCTTTTTCGCTTTGGCTAAAAGAGAATATTGGGGCATACTTTTCTGGCTGGCACTGGCAGCTTTTTTCTTGCTGCCACGTATAGCTGTTTTGTATCCGGATGCTCTGCCGGGGATTAACAAGGATTTTGCACATAATTTTTGGCCGGTTTTGCTTATACTTGTAGGGGTTGGGGTTATACTCAAAATTTCTTTCAGACGGCGTATAGGTTGTTGTGGGCTTGACCGTGAGCAATTTAATATGAACAAAATTGAAGGTACTGATGGTGTTTATGTCAGAAAAGTTGTTTTTGGCGGTAACGAAGATATTTTTTTGGAGCCTGTATTTCGTGGAGGAAAAATTGAGGTGGTTTTTGGTGGAGTTGAACTCGATTTGCGCCGATCAACTTTACCGGAAGGAGATACGCATCTTCAAATTGAAGCCGTTTTTGGCGGTGTAACACTTTATTTGCCGGATGATTGGGTAGTTGTGCCAAAAATTGATGCTGTTTTAGGTGGCGTTGAAAATAAACGATTTTCGAAAACGGTATCTGCCGATAACTCAAGCAGATTATTAATAACGGGCGAAGTTGTGTTTGGCGGTTGTGAAATTCGCTAATTCCTTTTCAAACTAAATTGTACAACTATTTCCAACACATTATTATACGTTGAAAATGAATATATTTCTTCCAACTAATATTTTGCGCTTACTGATAATGACTGTCTTGTGCATTGTTTATGCGTTGTTTCAGGCATTTGCATTTAGTTGGCTTGTTTCATTTTCCTATCTGACTTTGTTTTTTGATGCTTTCTTCAATGCAATTTTTGTTGTGCTATCAAGTGTTTTTTTAAATAAAGCGATACGTTTCGGAAATTACGTTGCTCTTGGATTTTTCCAGCGTCTGATTAATTATACTGCATTGGGTATACTTACACTTGGAATATGGATTGGGCTGGGCTTACTGGGCTCGTATTTGATATTGGGCAAAGAGAATATTACAGAATTACGTTGGATGATTCCCATGAAAGTTTTCATCGGAATACTTCTGTATATTCCTATTCTTCAATTTATTCATAATCGAATTGAAAATGAAGAGGTTGATGAATTCGAAGATGCAATACCAATAGATGAGAACAATACTGAAAGTGCAATTGAAATTCTTGATCGTGTGGTGGTGAAAACCGGACAGAAAATTCATGTAATTAATGTGGCGGATATTGTTTATATTCAAGCCGATGGAGATTATGTACAGCTTATCACCGACCAAAACCATTTTCTGAAGGAAGAAACTATGAAATATTTTGAAATTAATTTGCCTTCGACAACATTTGTGAGGATTCATAGATCGTACATAGTAAACGTTGAGAAAATACTTCGAATTGAACTCTATGAGAAAAAAAATCAAATACTTACACTTACCAATGGACATAAAATAAAAGCTAGTGCAGCTGGTTACAGACTACTTCGTGAAGTGCTAAATCTATAAATTCGTAACAAAATCTTATCGTAAACTTTGTTAAAACCAAGAAAACCGTTTTGATGTTTTGAGTTTTCCGTGTTACCTTTGTGCGTTTTTTAGATGTATGGAATTAAAAGAAAGAATAATTAAACAGGCTGGTGAGCTTTTCTACCAATATGGTATAAAGAGCGTTTCCATGGATGATTTGGCATCTTCTTTGGGTATTTCAAAACGTACTCTTTATGAGAATTTTAAGGATAAAGAAGATGTCCTATTGTCTTATCTTATAAGTATTCGAGACTATCGGAACGATCGGATTGTTGAACTTATAGAACAATCATCGAATATTGTTGAGGTGTTCCTGTATTTTATTGATTTTCATAAGAATAAAAAGATGCCCTCTACCAAGTTCTATGAAGATATCTATAAGTATTATCCAAGAATTTACAAGTTAATTCAGCAGGATGTTGAGAAAAACAAGGTTTATCTGACTCAGTTTTTAAAACAAGGGATTGCCGAAGGATATATTCGGGATAATTTAAATATTGATGTGGCAGCTTTTCTGGTGGAGGAAAGCACATATACGTATATTCGTGCGTCGTATCTGGAGAAACCTCCTTTTTCCTTTCAGGAACTCTTTTTCACAATGATGATAAATTTTATTCGTGGTATTTCCACCGACAAAGGAATCAAGATTATTGATAATTATCTACTAAATAAAACTAAAGAAATAAATTAATTACTATATGAAAGTCAATAAATTAAGCGTTGTTCTATTGATGGTTTTCGGATTATTGATGTTTACCACAGTAAATGCGCAAACCTCCGATAGTTTACAATTGGACCTGAATACAGCCTTAAAAATCGCACTCAGTGAAAATCCCAATGTAAAAGTAGCCGATATGGAAATTACTAAGAAAGAGTATGCCAAAAAATCGGCTTACGGAGCGTTGCTTCCGCAGTTTGATCTTATCGGACAATACCAACGCGCTATTAAGCGGCAGACAGTTTATTTTGATGAAGGGTTCGGAATGGGCGGCGGTACAATTGATCCAACAAAATACACAACACCCGAGGAGCTTTTCGTTATGCAAACTGTGGGTAAAATGTTTGCACCCGATCCTGAAAAAGCCGGTGAAGGCATTCAGATGGGACGTCTGAACGTTTATACTGCCGGACTTAACGTGAGCATGCCGTTAGTAGTACCCTCGTTGTGGAAAAATATCCAGATGAGCCAGATAGATATACAACTCGCTATGGAAAAGGCTCGCTCATCTCGTATCGATCTAGCTAACCAGATAAAAAAGTCGTTTTATTCACTATTGCTTGCACAAGCCAGTTACGATGTTTTCAAGGAAACATATGCTACCGATTCTCTTAATCTGGAGAGTATCAAAAATCGTTTTAATCAAGGCGTTGTTGCTGAATATGATGTGATTACCGCCGACGTTCGCCTGAAGAGCCTTATACCAAGCATTCTGCAATCACAGAATATGATGAAGATTGCTGAGTTGCAGTTGAAAATGCTTATGGGGATCGATAGCGAGATGCCGTTGAAAGTTATCGGTGATCTTGACGATTATCGTGACACCATGTTTGAGACCATTGTTCCGGCTGATACATCGCTCATAAATAACAGTGATATTAAACAGTTCGACTTACAAAATGAAATGGCGCTAAAAGGTTACGAAATGCAGAAACTGCAATTTGCTCCCACGCTTGTTTCATCATTCAACTACATGTATATGAGCCAAAATAATGATTTCAAGTTCAGTACTTATCGTTGGGATCCTTTTTCTATGCTTGGCGTAACGCTTTCCATTCCATTATTTAACGGTGGGCAGCGATATCACAATATGAAACAATCCGAAATTCAACTTTATCAACTTAGCGAGCAACGCAAAGAGGTTGAACGGGGTTTGAAATTGTCAATTAAAAACAATTATGATTTGATGGCAAAAAGTATGGAGCAGGTTGTAGCAACAGAATCGGCTGTAGAGCAGGCACGCAAAGGGTATCAGATTACGCAGAAGCGTTACGAAACCGGGATGGGTACTATTGTCGATGTAAATGCTGCAGCACTGGCAATAACCAGCGCTGAGCTTCAATATCGCAATGCCATTTACGATTATTTGGCCGCCAAAGCCGATTTGGAGAAAACACTCGGGTATGATATTAACGCAACAAATTAAGAAATACAAACAAATTTTATATATGAAACGGAATAATATTCTAAAACTTATGCCGCTGGCAAGTCTCCTTTTTCTCGCATCATGTGGAGGGGCAACAAAAAACGAAACACAGACCGAAACCGTGAAGAAAAACGTAAAAGTTGAAGAAGTCCGGTTGACAGCAGTCGATCAATTATCGACTTTCACTGCAACGGTTGAGGCAAATACGGTCAACAATATTGCACCTGCGATGGGTGGTCGCATCAGAAGTATTCATGTAGATGTTGGCAGTCGTGTTGGCAGGGGACAAACAGTGGTAACTATGGATGCGGCAAACTACACGCAGCAACAAACGCAACTTGCCACGCTGAAGAGAGATTATGAGCGATATCTGGAACTTTATAATGTGGGAGGAATTTCCAAGCAACAGCTCGACCAGATGAAAGCTCAGCTTGATGTGGCGCAAACCGCACTGAATAATCTGGGTGAAAATACTCGTCTTACAAGTCCTATAAGTGGAGTAGTAACTGCACGAAATTACGATCCGGGAGATATGGCTTCCGGTTTACCGATTCTTACTATCGAAAATATTAATCCTGTTAAAGTGATTATAAACGTTTCTGAATCATTCTATAGTCAAGTCACAAAAGGAATGCCGGCCACTGTTCAGGTAGATGCACTTGCTAATGAGAACTTTGAGGGAAAAATATCGTTAATTCATCCTACTTTGAATTCGGTTTCACATACATTCCCCGTTGAGATAGAGGTGAATAATACCGATCAGCGTCTTCGACCGGGGATGTTTTCCCGTGTAACGATGAATTTCGGAACCAATGATCGTCCGCTTGTTCCCGATATGGCAGTATTAAAACAAACCGGTTCTAACGACCGATATGTTTTTGTGGAAAAAGATGGAAAAGCCTTTTACACGCTTGTTCAATTAGGAACACGGATTGAAGATAAATACGAAATTGTTTCCGGTTTAAGTGCCGGCGACAGGGTAATTGTACAGGGAAATGTTGGTTTGATTGACGGAGCCGAAGTTCAAGTAGTAGAATAAATAAATTTAGCAAAGAGCCAAGAGCATTGAGCTAAGAGTGTGAACTCACAGCCCGTAAACTCTGAGCACTTTGCCCTAAGCTCAAAACAAAATTATGAAAATATATGAAAAAGCGGTAAAGAATCCCGTTGGAACATCACTGATATTTATCGGAATTGTTGTCATCGGATTCATGTTCTACCGTCAACTCCCTATAGACCTGTATCCTGAAATAGATATGAACATGATTTCGGTCATGACATCGTATCCCGGAGCCGGTTCTGATGACGTTGAAGCCAATGTAACCAGACCGTTGGAAGATGTGCTTAACTCAGCCGAGAACATTAAGAATATTACGTCTCAATCGAGAGACGGAATGTCTATGTTGATGCTTGAATTTGATTTTGGGACAAACATGGACAACGTGATGAACGATGTCCGGGATAAAGTGGATATGGTTTCGGGATTCCTCCCCGAAGGAGTGGAAGACCCCATGATTCTGAAGTTCAGTTCCGATATGATCCCTGTAATTGTTCTCTCAGCAACAGCAAAGGAGAGTGCCGGTGCACTGTATAAAATCCTTGATGAACAGGTAGCTAATCCGCTCAACCGTATTCCCGGTGTGGGAACTGTTGGGGTGGCGGGTGCACCGCAGCGTGAAATTCAGGTAAATGTAATGCCCGAAAAACTGGAAGCCTATAACATTTCCATAGAGCAGATCGCTCAGGTTATTTCTGCTGAAAACGTGAATGTTCCTGCAGGTAATTTCGATATTGGGTCACAAACGTATATGCTTCGCCTTGAAGGTGAATTTTCCGGAAGTCGAGAACTTAACAACATTATCGTGGGAAATAATCAGGGGCAGCCCATTTATTTGAGAGATCTGGCTGTTGTAAAAGATACCCTGCAAGACCGCATAATGGAAAGTTACACCAATGGCGAAAGAAGCGCGACGATCGTTGTACAGAAACAATCAGGCTCCAATACCGTTGCAATTGCCGATGCGGTAAAAAAAGAAATTGTTGAATTGAAGAAGAACCTTCCGCCCGATATCGAAATTGTAACCGTAATGGATACATCGGAATACGTAAAGGTTTCCATCAACAGTTTGCTCGAAACCATTTTGCTGGCTTTGATAATTGTTGGGCTCGTTGTGCTTTTCTTCCTCGGACGCTGGAGGGCAACTGTTATCATTATGGTAACCATTCCCATTTCGCTCATCGGATCGTTTATTTATTTGTATCTTACAGGTAATTCTATCAATATTATATCGTTGTCAGCTTTGTCGATTACCATCGGTATGGTGGTTGACGACGCTATTGTGGTACTCGAGAACATCACAACGCATATTGAGCGCGGCAGCCGTCCCAAACAGGCAGCTGTTTACGGAACAGAAGAAGTGTCTTTGTCCATTATCGCATCAACACTTACCATCGTAGCTGTGTTTCTGCCTATGACTATGGTAGGAGGTTTTGCCGGGGTTATGTTTAAACAACTCGGATGGATGGTAACCATTATTATTTTGCTTTCTCTTATCATTGCCATGACACTCACACCCATGATGAGTGCTAAAATGATGAGGAGTAACAAAAATATGAAAATGAGCACATTCGATAAGTGGTACAATAAGAAAGTACTTCCTTTGTTGGATAAAATGGATAAAGGTTATGCCAGGCTGGTGAAAAGAGTAGTTACCAACAGAAGAACTACCATTTTCGCTGTATTGGTTATTTTTGTGTTAGGAGGAGTTATCAGTGCACTAACGTTGAAAACCGAGTTTATGCCGGCATCGGATAATAACGATATTGGTATGACCGTGGAAACACCTACGGGAACACGAATGGAAATTACACGCGAAACAGGACACAAAATTGCTGAAATGTTAAAAGAGAAGTATCCCGAGGTCGAAATCGTTTCTTTCGGTGTAGGTCAGGCAAGTGACGATAACGCGTGGGCAGCCATGCAGGATAACGGTTCCAATATTTTGACATACAATATAAGGCTGACTGAAGCAAAGAACAGAAAAAAAACCATTTATGATGTTTCAGACGAACTTCGTGTCGAGCTGGCGGCTATGCCCGAGGTACATCGTTTCAAGGTGATGCCCGGCGGAGGAGATATGGGAATGACAGGAGGAAGCAACGTAGCGGTTGAAATATACGGTTACGATTTATCCGAGACCGATAAACTGGCAGCCGATTTACAACCTAAACTATCAGCTATAGCAGGTTTGCGTGACGTTACCATCTCCCGAAAAGATTACAGAATGGAGTATAACATTGTTTTTGACCGTGAGAAGCTCTCCTTGAACGGCTTAAATATGGCAGCAACGGCAAATGCGGTAAGAAATCGTATAAACGGGCTTATTATGTCACGTTATCGTGAAGACGGCGAGGAGTACAACATTCGAGTGCGGTACGACGAACCTTACCGTCAATCGATTGAGGATATCGAAAATATAATGATTTACAACCCTATGGGTATCGGTATTCGTGTCCGTGATGTAGGAAAGGTTGAGGAAAACTCATCGCTTCCGCAGATCGACCGAAAAGACCGCCAGCGAATCGTTACGGTTCAGGGAACCATATACAAACGCGCATTAAGCGAAATTGTTAAAGATGTTAATGCTGCTATTGCATCACTTGATGTTCCGCCTGGAGTTCAGGTTGAAATAAGCGGATCGCTTGAAGAACAGCAGGAGTCTTTTTCACAATTGGGGTTGTTGCTGATGATAGTGTCGTTGCTTGTTTATATCGTACTGGCATCTCAGTTTGAATCGCTAACCTATCCGTTTATTATTATCCTGACTGTTCCGTTCGCCTTTATTGGTTCATTGCTGTTCTTGTCGATGACAGGCGAGCCACTCGGAATCATGGGATTTGTGGGATTGATTATGCTTGTGGGGATGGTGGTGAAAAACGGTATTGTACTTATCGACTACATCAACCTGAACCGCGAACGCGGTATGTCCATCATAACTGCTGTTGTTCACGGTGGAAGATCCAGGTTACGCCCTGTATTGATGACAACACTTACCACTATTTTAGGTATGATTCCGCTGGCAATTGGTACTGGACAAGGTTCAGAAATGTGGAAATCGCTCGGTATCTCAATTATCGGGGGGATGACTTTCTCTACGATTATAACGCTTATTCTTGTTCCTGCATTATATTCGATCTTTGGTGGAAATGGCGTAAAACGCAAACGACGTAAACACCGTGAGAAAATTCACAGTCAAAATGAACAAGAAGAAATCTCAACTTATTTGAAAGGAGCAGAAGCATGAAAGCAGTAATGATTATATTAGACCAGGCGCATTATTCGCAAATAGTAGATGACCTGTCAAAATTCAACATCCGCGGATTTACATCGTGGAAAGAAGTATTCGGCAGGGGAACCAAAACCGGTGAACCCCACTATGGAAGCCATGCGTGGCCATCAGTGAACAATGCTATTCTAACGGTAGTAGAAGATCACCGGGTAGCACCGCTAATGAAATACTTGAGAGAATTAGACACCGAATACGAAAACCTGGGGCTCAAGGCTTTCGTGTGGAATGTTGAAGATATGATTTAATATTGTAAGTGGCTGTTAACATTGAGTTAGCAGCCACTTTAACTTTACAAGACTTCCAGTGCCCGATCCAAATCAGCTATAATGTCATCGGAATCTTCCAGGCCAACGGATAACCTGAAAATTGCGTCGCCGGCAAATTCATGCCACGAGTTAAGCTGTTCAGAAGTAGTTAGCTTAAACGATGTTTTCAGCAAATCATCGCTTGGCATATAAAAGATCAAAGTACGGTGGTGTCCCAGTGACACAGCATAGTGAATTAATTCAAACTTTTCTACCATTTCTTTTAATTTATTCTTGATCTCTCCAACCTGAAAAATAACAATTCCCGAAAAGTTATTCATTTGTCTTTTTGCCAGTTCATGTTGAGGATGTGAAACCAAGCCCGGATAGATCACTCTTTTTACTTTGGGATGATTTTCCAGAAAACTTGCAACTTTCAGCGCATTTTCTTCGTGTACCTTCATGCGAATGGGAAACGTAGCCATTCCGCGCATGATGAGCCAGGCATTAAAAGGACTGATCGATCCGCCCAGGTGTACGGCGGTCTTCTTACGCATGGTTGCAAGGTCGCTCTTTTTCCCGAGAACTATACCACCCAGTGCATCTCCATGTCCTCCCAGATATTTTGTGAGAGAGTGAATAACAAAATCTGCTCCCAATAAAATCGGTTTTGTGGCTGCCGGAGTGGCAAAAGTGGAATCTATAGCTAATTTTGCACCGGCATTGTGAGCTATTTCTGCTACCGCTGCTATATCGGTCAAACGCAAGATTGGATTACAAGGCGATTCAATATACACCAACCTGGTGTTCGGTTTTATGGCATCTTTCACGTTCCGGGGATTGGAAGTATCTACTTTGGTGATCTCAATTCCAAGTTCTGGGATCATATCATTTGTGATCTCAGCCAATGCGGCGTAAGCAATATCGCTTATCACAGCGTGATCACCCGCTTTAAGTTGATCTAATAATAAACCGGTCACGGCAGACATTCCGGTTGCAAAAGCTACCCCGGTTTCAGCTTCTTCAAGCGCTGCTACCTTCTCTTCCAACCGGTGTATAGTGGGATTTCCCCAACGTGTATAAACCCATGCGCCGTCTTCTGCCATTCCCTGCACAGAAAAATCGGTATCTGTGTCAGTAACAAATGTCGTTGACATAACAATGTTGGGAGCTGATGCTCCTGTTACGTTATCGGGTTCTTCACCGGCATGAATTGCCCGGGTGGAAAAACCATATTTATTTGTTTTCATTACTTGTTTGTTTTAATATAAGGAAATAATTTACTGTCATTTGACAGATCGTATCATATGTTATGATACCATTTAAACGAATAGAACAGATACATCTCATTTGTGTACCTGTTCATTTTTAACAAGTTGACCATTGAAATGGTTCTTCTTTTCTTGTATCAGTCTATTTTCTCAAATGCCTGCGCAAGATCGGCTTTTATATCATCGATATTTTCGATCCCTACGGATATGCGTAAAAGGCCAGGGGCAACTCCGGCAGAGAGTTGGTCTTCGGGCGACAATTGCTCATGCGTAGTGGCCGATGGATGGATGATGAGAGATTTTGCGTCACCCATATTGGCTAAGTGACTAAGAAGTTTTACGTTATCAATCAGCTTATTTGCGTTGTCTGCATCACCTTTGATCTTGAAAGTAAGTACGGCTCCCGGTCCTTTTGGGAAATACTTTTTAGCCAATTCGTAATACTTGCTGCTTTTTAGTCCCGGATAATTTACATATTCAACTTTCGGATGTTGTTCCAGCCATTGTGCAAGAGCATATGTGTTCTGAATATGACGTTCCATCCGGAGAGAAAGTGTTTCGAGCCCTTGTACGAGAAGAAAAGAATTGAAAGGGCTGATTGCATTTCCCCAATCACGAAGTCCCTCAACGCGGGCACGAATATTGAATGCGATGTTTCCAAATGGTCCGTCGAATCCGAAGACATCCCAAAACACAAGTCCGTGATAGCTGTCTGAAGGTTCTGTAAATGAAGGGAATTTTCCGTTACCCCAATTAAATTTGCCGCTGTCAACGATAACTCCTCCCAGCGATGTACCGTGTCCGCCAATCCATTTTGTGGCTGATTCTACTACCACAGCTGCACCATGCTCTATGGGGCGGAAAAGATATCCGCCAGCTCCAAACGTATTGTCAACAATTAACGGTATATCGTGTTTGTGAGCAACTTTAGATATTGCATCGAAATCAGGTACATTTAATTCAGGATTACCTATTGTTTCCAGATAAACGGCTTTCGTGTTATCGTCGATACGCTTTTCGAATTCAGAGGGATCGTTATTGGGTGTAAATCTTACTTCGATCCCCAACCTTTTAAACTGCGATTTAAATTGGTTATACGTTCCCCCGTATAAGTTTGAAGTAGTAACAAAGTTATCGCCAACTTGTAAGATGTTGTTCAAGGCGATAAACTGCGCCGATTGTCCTGAACTTGTAGCCAATGCAGAAATACCACCTTCGAGCGCAGCAACCCGTTTTTCAAAAACATCGGTTGTAGGATTCATTAATCGGGTATAAATATTGCCGAATTTTCTTAGCCCAAACAAATCTGCTCCGTCTTTAGCGTCATCAAAAACGTAAGATGTAGTCTGATAAATGGGTAACGCACGCGATTTGCTGGTTTTATCGACTTCCTGTCCGGCGTGTACTTGTAATGTCTCGAATTTTAAATTGCTCATAATTAATTTTTTAATTGATTGATTTTCTATTTATTTTTAAAACTACTTATATTGATAATTGTACTGACATGAGTACAAAGGTTTTGATCTATTAAAAGAGAGATTTGATAAAAGATGGGAAGTAAATGTTAAAAGCACATTCGGGCAGGGAAAGACAAATAATAACAGGTCAACGCGACAAGGCAGTCGCGAAATATTTTTTCTATTATCTGATGAAAATTTCTCATTGTCTTTTTTTGATAATGCAAAGATAATTGGCCCGGATTATATATGAAATACCACATTTATGGTATTTTTTTTTGTTGACCTATGAACTGAAAAGTATACTAAAATCGATATAAAACAATTTTTTGTTATGAATATATAAGGTTTTTGATGTTATTTCTGTATTTTGAATGATTATCTTTGCATTTTGACATTTTTAAAAATCAAATAATGAGACCCTTTATTATTGCGGACAATCAATTTATCACCGGCATTGGAATTTCTGCTCTTCTGGATAAGGTTGGAGTTGAGTCTGTTAGCAATGCTCAGAATGTTCAGGAACTGGATGAGCAGTTGAGTGTTAATCCGGATGCAGTTGTAGTCCTGGATTATTCTTTATTTGATTTTACATCCGTAAAACAAATGATTGAGATGAAGTCCAATAGAAGAGTGTCTCGTTGGATTTTGTTTTCAGATGGATTTGATGAAACAAATCTGAGGAATGCATTGAATAACGACCCATCAATAAGTGTAATAAATAAATATGATTCTGAAAAAACAATTACAGAGGCACTTCTTAATGCTGTAAAAAATGTATCCTATCTAAGTGAATCTGTAAAACAAGTTCTTGAAAACGGTAATCCACCTTATTCCGAAGATACTTCGGTAGTTCTTACCGCGTCTGAAAAAGTGGTACTGCGCGAGATTGCAATGGGAAAAACAACCAAAGAGATTGCACTTGAGAGAAACGTCAGTTTCCACACAATAAACTCTCATCGTAAGAATATATTCCGGAAATTACAGGTCAACAATCTTCACGATGCAATAAAGTATGCCATACGTACGGGTATTTTTGATGTCACGGAGTATTACATTTAAGCTGTTAAAGGCAGAACAGATTGGAGTGAATATAATATATTGTGGCGTATATTTCAATAAGCAATTTCCAGAAAAGTGTCCAGTTCTCCTATTGTCAGAAAATTCAGATCATTGATTGTTCCTGTATATTGTTCACCCCCCATCGTGAGGTTCAGATTCCTTTTCGAGTACGTGTAAGTAAATGGCTTTCTATCCTCTGTTTTGGAGATCTCAGGATAAGCTATTATTAACTCACCTTTATCAATAGTTTTAAAGTCGAGATAGTATGTTGAATTAATAGTATCCGTTTCAGTTTCGATTACGTGATTCTTCTGTCCGACCCATATTGTTTGAGATAAATAATCTGACTCATTTACTCCCGGTCTTGTTTCAGCACAGCCAATGAACAGTATAGCCGTTAATAAGAAAAATGTATATTTTTTCATATATTAATTGTTAGATAGATGATACAAATGTAATTGATTTATTTCTTTTGCAATAGATTACATGGTTTTTTTTATTTATCACTTTTCTGCGATTCTTATTTCCGATCCGTTATGCCCGAAGAAAAATGTTAAACCGGAAATTTCAACAAAATCGCTATCTTTGCGAAGCTCAAAATAAAAGTATTAAATCATGATCTATATAGTCAATAAATCCAATAAACCCGATTACAATATTGCTCTGGAAGAGTATTGTTTTAAAAAACTGCTGCATCACGATAAAGTGTTTATCCTGTGGATAAACGAGCCGGCTATCATAGTGGGTAAACACCAAAACACTATTGAGGAGATAAACTCGGAATATGTAAAACAGAATGGGATTCACGTTGTGCGGCGCATATCGGGTGGGGGAGCCGTGTATCACGACCACAACAACCTCAACTACACCATTATTTCCAACGAAGACAAAGGTGCCGATTTCGATTTCAAGACATTTTCGAAACCGGTAATTGATACATTAGCCGATTTGGGTGTGAAAGCCGAATTTACCGGACGAAACGATTTAGTTATCGATGGGAAGAAAATTTGCGGAAATGCGCAAGCTTATATTCAGGGGCGGGTTATGCATCATGGATGTTTACTTTTCGATACCGATTTAACTGTGCTTTCGAAAGCGTTGGAAGCACCAAAAGACAAGATTGAAAGCCGAAGTGTGAAATCTGTGCGAAGCGTAGTGGATAATATTCTGCCCAATCTGCCGGAAAAAATATCGGTTGATGAATTTTCCGATAAATTGCTGGAGCACATGAAATCGAAATTTCCCGAAATGAAAGAATATGTATTCTCGGAAGAAGAATTGGCTGAAATTGAAAATTTACGAGCTACAAAATTTGGCACCTGGGAATGGAACTACGGACATTCTCCTAAATTTGATATCGAACGGCAATCGCGATATACGGCCGGAAAGATTCAGGTTTTTGCCGATGTTAAGAACTCTGTTATTCAGCAAATTCGATTTTACGGAACCTTCTTTGGAAACAACAGCAACCTCTCGGAAGTAGAGAATGCGCTTGTTGGTATAAAATACACACCGGAAGACGTTCGCGAAGCGCTTTCTGCAATTGAGTTCAACCATTATTTTGCCGGATTTTCGTTGGATGAACTTACGGAAGCAATTGTGGGCTAAGAAGAGAATCAAGGTTCGCCAAAGTCTTTCCCTTGGGGGGAGAGATTTAGAGAGGGGCCGGGGACGAGCGGAGCGGAGGGGTTACAAAATGTTTTGTTCCATTTTCTGAAAGAGAGAACGTTCCTAAATGCATGGGTCTAAAAATATAAACAGATGAAAAAAATCATTTTCACCTTCTCCATTCTCCTACTTGTGTCGTGTATGGCAAATGCTCAAGGGAAATGGGCTATCGCTCTACACGGTGGAGCCGGAGGTGCGTCTGAAAACATGACGAAAGAGCAAATTGCTATTTACGAAGCGGAATTATTAAAATCACTCGAAATCGGAAAGCAGATGCTCAGTAACGGATCGTCTGCACTCGATGCGGTTGAGGCAGTGGTTGTCTCGCTGGAAAATAATCCGATGTTCAATGCCGGTAAAGGAGCGGTTACCAACAGCGAAGGTATTCACGAACTGGATGCAGCCATCATGGACGGTTCAAACCTGAAAGCGGGTGCTGTTGCTGGAGTTCGTGATGTGAAAAACCCCATCAAAGCCGCCCGGTTAGTGATGGACAGTACGGCGCACGTGCTGCTTATTGCAGACGGCGCATCGGTATTTGCAAAGCAAATGGGGTTGGAGATAGTGGATAACAGTTATTTTTCGGTGGACAAAAAAGTGAAACAGCACAGCGATAAAGGTACGGTGGGTTGTGTAGCATTAGACGTTCATGGGAGTTTAGCAGCAGCAACTTCCACCGGCGGAATGCGCGGCAAAAAGTGGGGTCGCGTGGGCGATGTACCCATTATCGGTGCGGGAACGTACGCCAATAATAATACGGTTGCCGTTTCCGGTACGGGACACGGTGAGTTGTGGATTCGTCGCGTAGTTGCTTACGATATCTCCGCTTTAATGGAATACAAAGGCTTATCGCTCGAAGAAGCGGCCAACGAAGTGATCTTTAACAAAATATCGCCTATGGGCGGTTCGGGTGGAGGAATTATTGCTGTGGATAAAAACGGAAATATCAGTCTGGTTTTCAATACTTCGCTGATGCACAGGGCTTGGGCTAAAAGCACCGGAGAGCAGGGAACAGGGGTGTTGAAGAAGTAAAAATTGATTATTATTCGATATAAAGAGAAACGGTTTTCAGCTATTTGCCGAAAACCGTTTTCTGATTAATCCTCCAAATATCCGAATTTACCTTGATGAAAATCCTCAAAAGCCTGAAGTATTTCCCTTCTGGTATTCATTACAAATGGCCCGTGAGGGACAATCGGTTCATTTATGGGTTCTCCGCTCATTATAAGCACCAAAGCATTTTCTGCGGCCTCTATCGTGAAAGTCTCACCTTCGTTTTCAAAGAGGACAAGATGATCTGTAGGCGCTTTTTTGCTGCCGTTCACCATTATTTCTCCTTCCAGCACAAGTAAAGCCGTATTGTAGTTGGCAGGGAAATTAAAGTCGGCTTTTCCGCCTTTATTCAATCTGGCATTCATCAGATGAATGGGCGTAAAAGTACTTGCTTTACCTTTGGTTTCGCGATAATTTCCGGCAATAACTTCAACGGTGCCCGCGTTATTTTCCAGAACGGCTTTGCCCATTTCAGCATTGGTAATCGCCTGGTATTTAGGTGCTGACATTTTATCTTTTGCCGGCAGATTTACCCACAATTGCACCATTTGAAAATCACCGCCTTGTTTGCTCCATTCCTTTTCGTGAAATTCCTTGTGCAAAATGCCGCTCGCGGCAGTCATCCACTGCACATCGCCTTCGCCGATGATTCCGCCACCTCCGCTGCTGTCGTGGTGTTCCACTTTTCCTTTGTATGCAATGGTTACGGTCTCAAATCCCCTGTGCGGATGCACGCCTACGCCTAACGGTTTTTCCGAAGCCGGGAATTTGAATTTTGAATTGTAATCCAATAAAATAAACGGATTCATTCGTTCCATTTCCAGGTGATAACCTCCCGGAATAAAATTATGTACTCTGAAACCATCACCTACCCAATGCGCTTCGGGTGGTGCTGCTATTAATTCTACGTTCTTTATATTCATTTTTTCTTCTTTTTTCATATTACATCACAAAAATACGCCAATAAAATATCTTTTGCATTGATGTATGGTAAGAACTGGATTTTTCCGTAAATACAAACTTGTCATTCCGACGATAGGAAGAATCTATATTTGTTTTACATCATTTTCTTCAATTCTTTCAATTCAAATCCTTTACTTTTTGCCAATTCTACGAAATCTTTTGTGAGGTACTCCATTTCGCTTTTCGCGTTCAGTGCGTGATTGGAGATTACCGATTCTGCCCATTCCGAATTGAACATGCTGGCGATGATACGGGTAAAAAAAAACTGCGGAGCAAATCGCATAATGTGATATTTCGATGGGGTAATGCCGATTTTAGACCGATGTATAAAGTTAAAAGACTCCCGTAACGCTTTGCAGGTCTGGTTAATGGCTTTTTTGTTTTTAGCCAGGGAGTAATTGTTACCTCCATCGTAATAGATTCCGTAAGCTAACGGACATACCAACGCTAAATGTGTTTTTTGCCAGGCGTCCATATCAGGCGAAATTGCGGTTGGGAAACCGGCATTTTTCAGTATCTGGTTCAATATTTCAATTCTTGCCGGATTTTTCCCGTTTATTTCTCCGAAAGTAGTCGGCTGAACGGTTTTGCCGGTAAGATTATAATAGACAATTCCGTTTTCTGTTTTTCCGCCTGCTCCGGGAAATGCCGGAATAATTCTTCCTTTTCCCACCACGCTTTCCCATGCGTCGTAACCTTTGGCGTTATTGACCATAAAAACGATACTGGGCGATACTACTTTGGCCAAAACAGGTAGTGCGTCATCCACCTGCTCTGCCCGTATGGTAACAAAAACAAAGTCGTATGTGTCTTGTGGTTGAACTTCCGGAATTACATTAATGGCGTATGTTTCAACCGGGTGTTTTCCGGTTTGGATTTGTAGTCCGTTTTCTTTCAGAAACTCATATCGTTTACCACGAGCCAGCATCGTTACATCCTGTCCCGATTTAGCCAACAGTCCACCGTAAACCGAACCGATTACACCGGAACCAAAAATTAAAATTTTAGAATGATGCATTTTTATTTAATCAGCTGTATTTACAAATATTTTCTTCATCTCTATCTAATTTGTATTCTGATATAAATTTTTGTGAGTTCATATGTTGCTTATACATGAAGAAAGTTTTTTTGCTTTGGTTTTACTTCACATCAATCACCAGTACCCAGTCTTTTTGCTGTTGATTGGGAGGTGTAAATGTTTGAGTTCCGGTGTCGTATTTTCCTTTTACCCGATTATATTTTCCCGTTATGGGATTGAACCACGATATTTTTTTCACTCCTTGCTTCAACTTACCGAGATCTACCTGAACAGGTTTCGGTTGAGGGAGGTAGATCATAGCATACGTGGCTTTCTGATTGCGTGTAGCAATGATGATATCGCGATAATCGCTTCCGCGATCGGAAACCACCAGGCTGTTGTCTTCTACGCGGTTAAAATCGGGTCGGGAGAGCATCAAATCTTTCAAATGGTGAATGTGATTGACTGCTTTTGCCGTCAGTGCACGACGCCATCCGATAATGGTGTCGCCAATCCAGATGGGTGCGTTGCGTGTGGTATCAAGAAACTGCCAAATCTGGTGATGCCCGTAAACGGCGCCGGCGCCACCGGCGAAAACGCCTCGATAGATGCGGGCACGAACATCGTAATCGTCAAAATACCCTCGCTCTGCGCGTGTCCATTTTCCGTCCCACACGTTTACCGGATGATCTTCGTAACACGGTTCCAAATCCATGGAAGGACGTTTAGGCATCTTTTTCAAATCGTTAGCGATAATTTCCCACGGCTCTGCCGTGCGGCTTCCGTGTCCGCTTTGGTGAGCGTTCATATCCAACCAGTCTTCCTCCTGCAGGTATGCCGAAGTCTCAGGCCATCCGGGATGATACGTGATGAACACATCTTTTCCGTAGGTGTCTTCTATTGCTTTAGCCATTGCACGCCACACCGGACGGTCATCGTGCTTGCGCCCTTCTCTTTCGTAAGTTGCTGCGCGGTCGCCACCTAAAATCCAGATAATGTTCCATTGATTTTTGTATCGTTCTGCCAGTTTTTTTGCGTATGTGTACGCGGCATCGGGATTATTGTTGAAAATCATCGGGCCCTCACCCCAGTTGTACGCTACTTTATCTCCCCATGTCGGTAACAGTCCTATATACAGTTTTCTTTTCGCTGCCTCCTGAATCACGAAATCCACGTTATCCCAGTAATCGTATTCTTCGGCATTTTTAGGGTTGTTTCCGGGAGTAATATCCCATTCCAGCGTTTCCAGATTTTTGAAAGGCACATCGCCATACAGGTTAGGTTGACGAATACCATTCGATTCTGCCAGTGCAACGGCCATAATGACGTTGAATTGTTGTTTTTTCCGGGTATTCAGGTAATGAACAGCTTCTTCACGCGTCAGGCGGTGAAACAGTTCCCATCCGGTATCGCCCATCCAGAAGAAAGGTTTTCCGTCTTTTTTGGTGACAAGATACGTCTTGGTGGCATCAACGCCAATTTGTGCTTCAGATGAGGTGATTGCTAAAAAGAGAACCAGGAAAATTAAAATAGTCTTCTTCATAGGTTTATAAGTTTTGTGTTTTTATTTTACAGAAATATTTTCTACAAATTCATTCAACTTCATTATATTATCTTTTACCTGGACAAGAGGTTTACCGGCCACTTTGCAATTTTCGAAAACAATATTTTCTACTTTATGATTTTCATCGTATGCAAAAATAACTATAGGCCCTTGGTGAAGCCAATTTACATTTTTGATGGTTATGTCTTTGATGTGTCCTGCAGGGCCTTCTCCATATTTAGTACCGTCGGTGATATGAAGTTCAAAAAGCTTTATTTCGGATTCTTCCACCCGGATGTCTTCAAACAGAATGTTGCTTATTACCGCCGGCCCGTCGCAAATAATGCTGAAACCGCTGTGTCCGTCAACGCGACTGCCGCCTCGTGCCATCAGAATATCGCAGTTTTTAACAGTAACGTCTTTTACGAATTCGGCGTTGGTTTCAAATCCGATGGTTACGCCATCTGCATAAGCAAACCCGATCATAATATTATTCTCCACCCAAATATCTTTTATGGGATGTGAAGGATCAGGTGCTTTTATAGCGATACAATCGTCGGAACACCGCATAAAACTATCGGTTATTTTCACGCGTTGAGAACCTGCGGGATTAATTCCGTCGGAACTGGGTCCGAAACCCAGAACTTTTACATTTCGATATTCAACGTCGCGGCAATTTACCAGTGTATTTGTCCAGCTAACACTGTTTCTGATGGTAACTCCTTCGAATAAAATATTGCTGCTGTTCTCAATCAGTACCATCCGGCTGAACCGGTAATCACCATCGAGAATTCCACGGCCGGTTACTTTTATGTTCTTCGCATCATTTGCCCGGATTCCACCGTAAACTATAGCTCCTGCAGCAATATAAACCGCCTGGTTATCTTTCAGTTCAATGTATCCCGGTTCGTGAATGCCGGGTCCAAAATAAATTACATCTTTGTCTCGGGGTCTAGGCTTATTTTTCTCTTCGGGATTTATAAACAAATAGAGTGGGGGCAGATCGTCCACTTCGATCACCAGTTGTCTTTGATCTTGACAAGAGAACGCAATTTTATTTCCGGTAATCTTTGGAGTGATACCTTTACTTACCGGCTTTACGACTACTTTACCGGGCTTTTCAGGCAGTGTGATTTCGAAATCGAGCTTGCCGGTACCTTCAAACGAAGCGATGTGCATCACCTGATGCTCACGCACATAAGGGGCATTGAACCAATCGGGTAGTTTGTCAATTTCCAGATTAGAAGTATAATGTTCTGTCCAGATCTTTTGCTTATTGACTTTTACCGAAAAAAGTTTACTTTCCTTAGCCCCCTTTAATTTCGGATAAGGTTTCACACTTGCCGGTAATTGGAAATTGAATGTGTAAAGTAGGAACGTGATAATAGAAATAAGTAAAACAATTTTTTTCATATCTGCGACTTCGAATTTTCGCAAATATAAGGAATAAATCGGTTGGATGATTAGGCGGAAAGAATAATTTTGCCAACCTAATCGTAAATGTGAAGGGGATTGTTTCAAAAGTCTGACTACGTTTCATTATGTCATATTGAACGCAGTGAAATATCTAATTTGTATAGAGAAATAGATTCTTCATTTCGTTAAAATTCCGTTCAGAATGACAAATTAACAGTTAGCTTTACTTATGAAACAGCCTCTTTAGGGGTAAATTTACTTCGATTTCCTAAACGATTCCGAAAGACGGTGATAAGCTTTGGTTCGGAAGGCCAGCAAAGACAACAGCAACATGAAAGCACCGGCCAAAACAAATGTAAGCGCTATACCGCGGGCATTCCCTTCTCCAAGCAACCAGCCGAAGACTTGTTTTCCGGCATCGCTGTCCATAAAAGGGATAATGGAGAATTGTGCTATCGGGCCGATCAGATAACTGGATATGGGAGTAGCAGCAGATTCCACGGTTTGGGCAAATCCGAAAACACGGCCTTGTTTGATTTTCGGTACGACGGTTTGAATAATGGTTTGTTCGGCAGCTTCGATAAACGGAACGAAAAACATGTAGAGAAAAATCCCTGCCAGAAACAACCACGCCCATTCGCGAACCGTAAAAAGCAGGCTGATCATGCTCGCAATTACGTACCCGTAAAGCAGTGTTCGTAATGGTTTTTTACCCAATCCTTTTTTTGCGATAGCCATGCCGCCGAAAATAAATCCTGTCCCGGTAATGCCGAGGAGAATACCCCACAATTCCACCGAAAACATTTCGAGCCCGTAAGGGTCAAGCAGCACCATAAATATTCCGCCGATAAAGTTGTTGAATGTGGTGAAAAATATCAAGGGCATCAGCCCGGGAACGGAACGAATGGCTTTTATGGCACCTTTAAAATCGATTTGTTTGTTCAGTACTTCGGGGTCGTGATGCAGGTGATTTTCGGGTATCGGAACAAAAAAGAGATGAATCAACGCCAATCCTGATAAAATAAGCGTGATGTACATCGCCCACTCAAGTCCCATCTTCCCGATGACCAATCCGCTGAAAACCGTATTGGCGATCATCCCGAAACCTTGTACCATTCCCACCATTCCGTTGGCGCGGGCGTAGTCTTCCTTCGGAACTAAAATAGAAACGGTTGTCGAAAGTGCTATCGAACGAAGATTGCTGACAAGCGCACTCAAAAGAATGGAAAGCGAAAAAATCCAGAACGCAGGCGACGACATATCGGCAATTTCCTGACGATCGAAAATCAGAAAAACTGACCCTGCAAGCAATAAAAATGCAATCGCTATTACCGATGAAACGGCTATTACCTTCTTTTTCCTATGCTTGTCAACAATGGTGCCGAAAAACATCCCCGACAGTGTAACAAGCGTCATAAAAGTTCCACTAAGTATGGAAAGAATAAGAACGGAATGGGTTTCGAGATAGAGCCAGAAAGACAATGCACTCCACAGAAAAAAAGTGGAGGTGTTTGCTACAGCTATATTGATGAGAATATTGAGAAATCGTTTCATTCGTGCGTTCAGAAAAACAGACTTTTAAACAACGTAAGTGATTTTTTGTTCGGACGGTAAATTTGCAGAAAAAATGTATCTTTACGCGAAAAAATGACGTTATGGAAGTCAAAAATATAGGTTTTGTGATTTTATCTGATGATGTAAAAGCAGCATCATCGTTTTATACCACACATTTTGGATTTAATGCCTTGATTGTGTTAGACTGGTTTGCAAGTCACGAGCACGAGGCATACAAAGGTGTTTATTTTGATATTATAAAAAAAGGCCACGAATCTGCGGGACACGCTTTGTTAAATGAATCGACAAAAGGAACAATGATTGCGTTAATTGTAGAAAACGCAGAAAAAGAATTTATTCGTTTAACAAAAGAAGGAGTAAGCATGGCAATGGCTACGAAAGAAGAACCATGGGGACAGAAAAGATTTCAGGTTTATGCACCGGACGGTGTTATCGTAGAAATAATTGAACAAATTGCTCCGGATATGGAGTGGATGAAGAATAATATATAATCAGATGATAGTACTCGAACATTTACCCGAAGACAACGCCGGCCGTTTACATCCCGGAATAACCCGCGAAAAAGCTTTTGCGCTGGTGGAAAAATACAACAAAGAGCCGTTTCACATACAGCACGCTGAAACGGTGGAGGCGATGATGCGCTACTATGCCCGCACATTGGGTTATGCCGAAGAAGAAGAGTTTTGGGGTTTGGTGGGTTTGTTGCACGATTTGGATTTCGAGCAGTTTCCGGATGAACATTGTATAAAAGTGCGCGAAATATTCGATGCCGAAGGCATTGACCCCGAAATGAAACGTGCGGTGGTTTCTCACGCTTACGGGTTTACTCAACACGATGTAAAACCGGAACATCAGATGGAAAAAGTGCTGTATGCAGCCGATGAACTCACCGGATTAATCGGCGCTGCTATCTTGATGCGTCCCAGCAAAAGCACACTCGATTTAACGGTGCAGTCGCTGAAAAAGAAATTCAAGGATAAAAAGTTTGCCGCCGGTTGTTCGCGCGAAGTCATCCAGAAAGGCGCTGATCTACTGGGCTGGGATTTGGAGTACCTGATGGACGAAACCATCAAGGCGATGCAGGAGAAAGAACGGGCAGAACAAGTATAAAATAACTGATTATGATATCAAAACCGGAAACACCCGATGCATACGTGCAACAACTCGCTCCCGAGCGCAAGGACGCCATCGAAAAACTACGGCAGGTATTGAAAGAAAACCTTCCCGATGGTTACGTGGAAGAAATAAGTTACGGAATGATCGGTTATGTCATTCCCTTTTCCATTTACCCCGACGGCTATGCCGTGAAACCGAAAGTGCCGCTGCCACTGATGAACCTTGCTTCGCAAAAGAATCACATAGCGTTGTACCACATGGCCGTTGGTGTTATACCCGGCTTGCTGGACTGGTTTCAGGCAGAATATCCCAAACATAGCAAAACCAAGCTGGATATGGGAAAAGGCTGCATCCGGTTCAAGAAAATCGATGACATTCCCTACGAACTTATCGGGCAGCTGGCGCAAAAAGTATCGGTGCAGCAGTGGATAGACACCTATGAAAATGCGGTGAGAAGGAAGTAGAGACGCGATTTATCGCGTCTAAATTCATTGCGTCTGAATTCATCGATGAATTTCACGTTCAACGTGATTTCTTTCGTGCAATATCAAGATTTAAGGTAATTCGCACAGCAACCCTATTGTTGTGATTTTCAATAACACTTTCCATTTCTGCGAAGAAAGCGTAGGAAAAGGCAGCATGATCGGGGAAAGTTTTCAGCAGTTTTATGTATTCCGTGCCGGTGAATTGCACTTTCGTTGTAAATATTCGGTGGCTTAACAATTCGAATAATTCGCTGTTTATAATCTCATTCTTTCGGTTTTCAATTTTCTCGGACTGAATTTCGCCGATACTTTTCTCTAATTTACTTCCCGTGTGTACAGAATAAATTTCTTGAATTTCCGTACTTAAATCCGGGTTATCCACTAAAAAATTGTTCCAGAACACTATTAGCAACCCATTTTCTTTCAATAGTTTGTGATATTTTGTAAATTTCGTTTCACTGTTTAACCAATGAAAGGATGTTGCCGAAACAACAGCGTCAAAGTAATCGTTTTCAAGTTCGGCACTCTCGAAATAATCGTTGATAATTTTTATGTTCGGTTCACTTCCGAATTTTTCATTCAACAACCGGCTGAGGTTTTTGCCCGGTTCCAACAGCGTGAGTTCCGGTTTCCATATCTCGTTGATCCTCTCTGTTGCAATGCCGTTTCCGGCACCGATTTCCAGTATTTTATAGGTAGGGCCGGG
>DCEG01000026.1:44690-46477 GCA_002316835.1 Bacteroidales bacterium UBA1035
GTAGAGACGTTGCACGCAACGTCTGAACGATGTGTTGCGTTTTCACCTGAGACGTTATACATAACGTCTCTACAACGACAGGGTAAAAATTATCACTAAATACAGGAAAATAAATTTTTTACATCAAACTATCTTTCAGGAAATTCTTGTATATTTTGTTCTTACTCGATGATAATGCATATGCCGGATGCCGATAGAATGCATAGATTTTTCTGTCTAATGCACGGGAGTAAAACGACATTACTTTATCGTAAATTTCCCTTGCTTTGGAAACAGGTATTTCAATCAGCACTTTCACAATTACTTCCGATGTGGCCAGTACAGGCAATTTGCGTTCGGGGTCGAATGCGTCCAATTCTTCTTTCAGGTGTTTGAGCCACAATTGAGCGATTTTGTTCCAGTTTTTGTTTTTGGATGTTTCGTCCACGAAATAGTTCCGGCAAACATTTTGGATGTACAGGTTATCCACAGTTAATCCAACCTGATTTAAATTTGTCAGCTGCGGCCTGAAAAACTCAGTGTATTCATCAATTCCGAAAACCGTTTTCAGTTGTTTCTGTCCTTTGTTTGTTTTTATTCCGTTGTTGGTGGGGTCTGCGCCTAGTAAAATAGCCTTGATTTCTCCTTTGCCGATGTAGGCTTGCGGTAATTCCGTAATTTCCATATTACAGAATGTAACCAAATCAGGATAGTTTATAATTTCTTCGAAGAAAGGATGCTGATTCATAGTCATATGTATTTGATGGTATATTTCTGCTTGTGTTTTGTTAGCTTCGCCTTTCAGAAGAGGAGACCGGCGAAATGAATTTTAAACCGGCTTAGCCGTGAGGATTCAGGAGGAATGTTGGTGTCTTTGTTAACGTTAAATGAGGAAATTAATTGAAATTTAATTCAGATAAAATTTCGTCGGTATATTCTCCGATTTTGTTTTCAAAAACAAGTTTTTTTGGTCCTTTTGCACTATCAATATAATCCAGTGCGTTTTGGTATGCATTAGTTAAGCTTTTATCTTGTGGTTTTGCAATCAATAAGTCGAAACGGAAATTTTTAGATTTGCTGTATTCGTTCAAATCATTTAGATAACCAAAATGCAAAGCGGCTTTGCTCTGTATGGAATATTCCTCCAGTAAATCGAAACTTACGGGTTTTATGAAATTCTTAGTGATCTTGTCTGACCAGGAGTACTCAAATTTGTGGGTAAAGAACTTTGTTTTTATTATTTCATCCTTTGTCAGATGTTTTTCAATTTTGTCATTTTCAAAATACCTTTTGAATTTTCTTACCAGATATTCTTCGTTATGTCTGATTCGCGTTGGTCCTTCGACATCAATTCCTGGTAAAAACAATTTTGCAAATTCACTTACGGTTGTCTCTCTATCCTTGAATACGTTGATGGCCTGGTTGGGTTCACTAAACACTAATCCTGCTGCATCTACAGCTAAAATCTTTTTATGGATAAAATCCGTAAAATCATTGTTTAAAGGGTATCCGGCAAATAAATCAATAGCGTTCTTAATATTGTCTTTGATATTTCTGATGTAGGCTGAGAATAGCGATGAGTTAAAGTCAGGATAAACGGCTTTTAAACGGGTAGCATCACCGTGTGAGAACTCAAATTGTTTTTCTTCGGGAAAGTAAAACAATATCCCTACGTTCAGGATTTCTCCTAACGATAAGTTATGCTTGTATTGCAAAATACTATAAATTATATACTTAATCATCCCTGCAATGAATAAGTATATAATTTATAGTATTTTGCAATACAAGCATAACTTATCGTTAGGAGA
>DCEG01000045.1:0-402 GCA_002316835.1 Bacteroidales bacterium UBA1035
TGCACTTTTTTATCGAGTTTTTCAAGAGATTTCACTCTGTCTTTTCCGGGATCAAAATTATCAGAAAGTAGGATGATCGATATGGATTCCTCATCGTCGTTCATCACCTTAAAAGCAACTGTTTGGTTTTCGATAACGTTATCTTTAGCAAGTTTAACTAAGAAATCTTTTCCCTGAACAACGTCAAAAACAATATCATCGTAACCTAAATTTGATGCTTTTATCTTTTTTATTTTTTGATCATTGGGTTGTTGTGATATGCCCTGATCGTTGGTTACGTATCTCTTGATAGTTTTATCGGATTCAGAGAGAAATTCCGTTAAAACTCCTTGAATAGAATAATTATTCAGATCAACAACTTTAACAACTATAGTATCTTTTTTAGAACTGCTTATTGGCTCA
>DCEG01000045.1:748-18179 GCA_002316835.1 Bacteroidales bacterium UBA1035
TCGAGCTATGAATTTGTTCAAAGTTACAAAAATAACATTTTTTATACATAGAAAGTGTTAAATTTTCGACTATTTTGCAAGTTTCAGTATCCTTAGCGCACCTCTTATGACAATGGCAAAAACGATAATACCGATTAACAAATCGGGGACAGCGGATTTGAGCAAATAAACCAAGATGCCACTCACAATAACTCCCAGATTGATAATAATATCGTTTGAAGTGAATATCATGCTCGCTTTCATGTGGGCTTCGTTACTTTTCGATCTTTGTAAGATATAAAAACAAATCCCGTTAGCAATAAATGCCAGAATAGAAATTCCAATCATATATTGAAAATTTGGAATAGCTTCACTAAAAATAAATCTACGCAGTACTTCTGTTAATCCTATCAAAGCAAGTATAATTTGAAAATATCCGGCAACACGGGCAACATTTTTTTTGGTTGTTATAACTTTTCCTACAGCAAAAAGACTGATAGCGTATACAAACGAATCGGCAAGCATATCGAGACTGTCAGCAACCAGCCCCATAGAATGCGAAATCAATCCGGTTGTCATTTCAATGACAAAAAAACCAAAGTTGATAAAAAGCACTGTCCCCAGAATTTTTTTCTGTTTCTTATTTTCCCGTTCTCCGGATATATCTTCTCCTATAATCTCCGATGAAACAAGCGACGAACCTAGTTGCAGCTCATTCAGCGATTTTTCAATTTCGGAAGTCTTATCTTTGTGAAAGATAGTTGCTTTTCTGTCCCGGATATTGATGTCTATTTTAATGATTTCAGGAATTTCTCCTAATTTCATCCGAATCAAGGCCTCTTCCGACGGACAATCCATTTCCTTTATGTGAAATATTGTTTTCTGCATATCCTTTTATCTACGTCACACAACGTTTGCAGGCCGGTTTTGTTTGTGATGAGCACGTTTATTTCGTATCTTTAGCCACAAATTTACGAAAATGAGCTATAAGCATATTATTTTTGATATCGATGGAACCATGCTGAATACTGAGACTGCAGATATGCTTGCAACACAGGAAACAATATTTCAGCTAACGGGTGAAAAAAAGAGTATCGATTATTTTCGTTTTACTTTTGGTATTCCTAATTCTGTTGTATTTCCACAATTAGGAATTGAAGATGTAGAGAAAGCGAGTCTGATGTGGGCCGAAAATTACAGTAAACATCATTCAACCCTAAAACTCTTTGATGGGATCCAAGATGTCTTAAATGTATTAAAAAGCAAAGGACACATTCTTGGAATAGTAACATCCAAAAGCAGACGTGAATTTAATGCTGACTTCGCAACTTTTGGTTTGGAACACCTTTTCGGTACTGTTATTTGCGTAGACGATAGTCCGCGCCCAAAACCCAATCCCGATCCTGTTTTAGAATATCTGAAACGTACAAAAGCCGAAAAGTCTGAAACAATTTATATTGGTGATACGGCTTACGATGCTCAAACTGCGCATTCTGCAGGAATTGATTTTGGATTGGCAGTTTGGGGAGCACACAATTGGGAGCAGATAAAGGCAGAATATTATTTGAAAAAGCCGGATGATATATTGAACTTGGTTTAATTGTTATTGCTCGAGTGACTATAGCAGTTCAGTCGGAATACACAAGCAAAATAAGCTTTTTGATTATTTTTGTTAAGTTCTTTTTTTTGAGGTCTTGTAGAATATATTGTTAAAAACAATTGTAGAATTGTTTCTGTCGGGGAGAAAACCCTTGTTTGGTGACTATACAATAGTTTGATATTTTTCGATCTTAAATCAGTGTAAGACTAACATCTTTTTTGTTTTTCGGTATAATTATTTTAGTTTTGCAGTTTGAAAAATATTTGATAGCTGAAAATTCCATATTTTATCCTCAATCTCTTGATACAAATGGAATGAAATAGTGATTTACGTTTAGAATGAAAAAGATATGTGCAATAACAATGGCGCGAAACGATGCTTTTTTTCTGAAGCATTGGATTGAGTATTATGGTTCTCAACTGGGCAAAGATAATTTATACATCTTCCTGGATGGAACTGATCAGCCTATTCCTGAAAATGCTGAAACAGCAACAGTTACGCACTGTGAACGGATTCCCGGACAAGTTGTCTCTGCCGAGAAAAGACGTTTAACACATTTATCTAATGCTGCAGCTGAGCTTTTAAAGAAATATGATTTAGTTATCGGTACGGATGCAGATGAGTTTTTAGTCGTTGATCCTGAGTGTAATGAGACATTACAATCTTATTTAAGTAAGCTTGATATAAAGACATCCGTTTCCGGTTTAGGTTTGGATGTAGGACAAAAAATGGAAGAGGAACAAGTTATTGATGAGAATTTACCGTTTCTTTCACAACGATGCTACGCAGTGCTTTCCCCACGATATACCAAGCCTGTTGTACTTGCCAAGCCTTTACAATGGGGTTCCGGATTTCACAGAATAAGAGGTCATAATTACAAGATTGACAAAAATCTATACCTTTTCCACTTTGGGGTTTTTGACATGAAGATGGTACAAGACAGGTTTTTAGATAAAGATCGAATGTCGGCAGGCTGGGAAAGACACATGAAGAAACGTGCCAAAACTATAACTTCCATTACTGAAAAAAAAGCATTGCATGGCGAATCTGTTCTCGGGTTGATTCGATTCTTTCAAACGATTTTCCGGCCTGTTTTTGCATGGAACAAACCCACTTTGTTTGGTTTTAACCCTGTCGTAAAAATACCGGAACGATTTCGTAAGAATCCGGTTGTTTAATATTGTAACTCGAAGTAAATGTCTGAACCTATTGATGTGGTAATAGCATGGGTTGATGGAAATGATCCGTTGCATAAAAAGAAAATACAACCCTATTTAAGTAAAACTGCAGAAGCATCTGATGATATTGCAGGGCCCACACGATACCGCTCCGAAGGAGAGATATTTTATTGTGTAGCTTCTGTTTTGCGTTTTGCACCTTTTGTCCACAAAATTTTTATTGTAACAGATGAACAAGACCCTCATTTGGATAACTTCATTCAAGCAAATTTTCCCGGAAATAAAATTCCTATTGAGATCATAGATCATAAAGTTATTTTTAGGGGTTACGAACAGTACTTACCTGTCTTCAACAGCAGGGCAGTAGAAACATGTATTTACAGAATTCCTGAACTTAGTGAGAACTATGTTTACTTTAACGACGATTTTTTTCTGATAAATCCAATTCAGAAAACTGACTGGTTTGTGGATGACAAAACGATTGCTTACGGTAATTGGCGAAATCTTATTTTAGATAGATTGTTGTGGCTGATCAAACCTTTGAAAAATGGACATAAGCCTGTTGGTTTTAAAGATGGAATGATAAGTGCTGCCCGAAAATTTGGTAAAAGATGGAAATATTTTCATCTTGATCATACACCACATGCTTTGAAAAAAAGTGTAATAGCCGATTATTTTTCAAAAAACCCACATCTCTTCCTCTCCAATATATCATACAAGTTTCGAAGTGGAAAACAATTTAACACGCATGAGCTTTATTATTTATCGATGTTGAAATCCAATAAAGCTATTGTTAAACCGGCTTCAGAACATCTGTTGTATATTAAACCCGTAAAAAGAGGTGATAATTATTTGAACCGAAAACTTAATATGTTCAAAATAAGCAATAATTTAAAGTTTTGTTGTATCGGTTCTCTTGATTTGGCAACTGAAAAAGATCGAAATACCTTATTAGACTGGCTGAGAAACACCCTTAATATTAAATTCTGAAAATGGCATATAAAGCATCCGTTATAGTTTCTGTGTACGACAATACAGAATTTCTAACAATCGTTTTGGATTCTTTGAAATTACAAACCGAAAAAGATTTTGAAATAATTATTTCAGAAGACGGCAGAAGTGAGAAAATGCGGTTATTCATCGAAAATTATTCGTTTGAAAATGACATGCAGCATCTTACCCAAGACGATATAGGATGGCGGAAAAACAGAGCACTTAATAATGCTATTCGACATGCGAAATCAGACTGGCTTATTTTTATCGATGGAGACTGTGTGTTGCACAATCGTTTTGTAGAGATGCATGTTCGTTACGCAAGAGAGAACGATATATTAGCAGGTAAACGGGTGAAATTAGATACTGATACATCTTTGTTTTTAGAATCAAATTCACCACAGTCCATTTCTGATATGCAGAAAATGCTTTCAAAAAGACTTTTATTCCGGAAAGGAAATATAAAATTTATAGAAGAAAGTGTGTTTATATCTCCTGACGGATTTCTGAGATTTATTCCTAAAATTAGGAAAGCCAGGCGATTGGTTGGATGTAATATGTCATTCTCGAAAAAAGCAATTTATGCTATAAATGGCTTTGATGAGGATTATGTTTTACCTGCCGTAGGTGAAGATACAGATTTGGTCTGGCGGTTTCTCGCTGCCGGATTTCAACTTAGGTCGGTTAGAAATCTTGCTGTACTATATCATTTATATCACAAAGAAAATTGGGTGGACAGAACGATAAATATGAACAAAATGATGGATAATCAGCAAAAAAACAGGTATATATGTAAAAATGGATTAATAATCCAAAATCATGACAGTACAATTTAATGAAAAAAAGGTTTCAATTCTATCAACTGAAACCATTTTTAATTTTTTCTCGTTTGTTGCTAATTCGTCTTATACTTAAATTTAATACCCGCCAGTTCTTCATTGGCCTGGGTTATCTTACTCTTTAAATTTTCTTTGTATATTGCCAGTTTTTGTTGAAGCGATTCATCGCTGGTGGCGATCATTTGCAGAGCAAGAATAGCCGCGTTTAACGATCCGTTTATTCCTACTGTCGCCACTGGTATTCCGGGAGGCATTTGCACGATAGCAAGCAATGAATCCATACCATCCAACGATGCATTTATGGGAACGCCTATAACGGGAAGTGTGGTCATTGACGCAATTACACCTGGTAAATGTGCTGCCATTCCTGCCGCGGCAATAATTACTTTTATTCCGCGGCTTTGAGCGTTTTTGGTGAATTTTTCTACCGCTTCGGGTGTACGATGCGCTGAGAGCGCATTGATCTCGAACGGAACCTCCATTTCGTCTAAAAATTTGGCAGCTTTTTCCATCACTGGTAAATCGGATGTACTGCCCATAATTATACTTACAACCGGGGTCATATATTGTAAAAATAGAAATAGAGACGGTGTACGCACCGTCTCTATAATTTTGTTTTACTGTCCAATCAACGCTTTGTATGCTTCACTGGTGAGAAGCTCATCGAGTTCATCTTCACTTTCGATGCTCACTTTTACTATCCATCCTTCTCCGTAAGGATCTTTGTTTACTAATTCGGGTTCGTCATCCAGTTTTGGGTTTACTTCAAGAACCTCTCCGGTTATAGGCATCAAAAGGTCTGAAACGGTTTTTACAGCTTCTATACTACCGAAAACAGCTCCTTTATCAACTTCCTCACCTTCTGTTGTAATATCAACAAAAACAATTTCTCCGAGTTCACTTTGTGCAAAATCAGAAATTCCGATGTAAGCTTCGTTTCCGTCAACTTTCACCCATTCATGGTCGCTTGAATACTTTAAATTTTCAGGGAAATTCATAGAAATTAATTTTTAATTTAAGTGGTTTTAATTGTGTGGTAAAAATACTATATATTTTCTTTACTGCAAAATCTTTTACGTTCCAATCCATACAAACAGAAATGATATAATGAAACCGAGAAAGAAGCCTGCTACTACCTGCCCGAAAGTATGTCTTCGCAATATTAACCTTGATACGCCAACCAAGCCGGCTGCAACAAAAATTGCCATAAACAGGTAAAACGGATTTGCTTTCTCTATGAAATAGCTAACAGACATTACACCTCCCAGTAAGCCGCCAACACCAAACATATGAGCGCTTATTTTCCACCAGATAGTGATAAATATGGCGATGAGAATTACTGCAATAGAAGAGGCAGCAAGCATGAGAAACCAGTTTGGCATCCCAATCCGATAGTAGTAGAATATCATGATCAGATAAGAAACCAGAACGATGGAATAGGGAATAAAACGCTCTTTTCTGATCTTGAGTGACAGGTCAGAAATCAATTTTAACTTATAAACCACGTAAATGAGGATACCGGGAATTGCGAACGAAAAAAGAATCACCGGCACCATTATTGTCCAAAACTGATTGGCAAAAATTAATTTGAAATGTGTATAGACAAATAGCAGTAAAATACTGTAAATGGGCATTAACAGGGGCTGAAATACGGACGATATGATGCGGGCAAATTGATTCATTGCTGGATTTGCTTTGAAATGGCAAAGTTAAATTTTTTTTCTTAAACGCGCGACAGGAATGTTCAACTGTTCTCGATATTTTGCTACAGTACGACGGGCGATAATGTAACCTTTATCGTTTAACAACAATGTAAGTTGTTCGTCGGTAAGTGGTTTGGAGGGATTTTCGTTCTCAATGCACTCTTTTAGAAGAAACTTCACTTCCCGTGATGAAATATCTTCTCCTGCTTCGGTCTGCATTGCCTCAGAGAAAAAGAATTTCAGCGGGTAAACGCCACCATTGGTTTGTACGTATTTGCTACTGCTTACACGGGAGATGGTTGATATATCGAATCCGGTTTTTTCGGCGATATCTTTTAGAATCATGGGCTTTAGCATTGTTTCATCTTCTGTGATGAAAAAATCATATTGAAAATTAACAATGGCTTCCATCGTTCGCTGGAGTGTGTTTTGTCTTTGCCTCACGGCATCGATGAACCATTTTGCCGAATCTACTTTTTGTTTCATAAACAAAACGGCTTGTTTGGCATCACTGCTCATACTCTCTTTGTTTTGAGCGTACCCTTGCAGCATTTCAGAAAAGTCGTGATTGATTTTCAACTCAGGTATATTTCTGTTGTTCAGATACATGCTTATTTCCCCATTATACGATTCCACAATGAAATCGGGTGTGATGTTGCTCATGGCTACTTCTATCGAATCACCCAACGTGTTTCCGGGTTTGGGGTTAAGAGAGACAATTTCGTCAATGATATCGCGTAATTCGTCTTGCGAAATATTCAATTGTCGCATGATTTTATCGTAATGTTTTCGCGAAAACTCTTCGAAATAATCAGAAATAATCTCTAAAGCAAGCTTGTTTTCTTTTGTAGGTTCATTCCGTTGCAGCTGAAGCTTAAGGCACTCCTGCAGATCACTTGCGCCAACACCTGCAGGATCAAGATCCTGAATGATCTCTAAAATGGATTTCAGTTTCGCTTCATCAATATCGAGGTTTTGTTGAAACAACAAATCATCTGATACAGCTTGCAAGTTTCGTTGTAAATAACCGTTCTCATCGAGATTACCAATAATGTACTCGGCGATTTTCTGATCACGCGCATTCAGCTGGCGTAAGCCAATTTGTTCAAGCAAAAACTCATTGAGGCTTTTATCATTTGAATACGTGGCCTCAATGAAATCCGGTTCGTTTCTTCTATAAGATTTATTTAGTTGATAATCAGGAATATCATCTTCTGAAAAATAATCACCTAGTACAATATCCTCTTCCGATATATTGTCTCCACTATCTAAAAAATCATCAGGATTCTCGGAGTTAAGTTCTTCATTTCCTTCCTCAAGAGCAGGATTATCTTCTAACTCCTGTTTAATTTTATCTTCCAATTCAACCGAATTCAATTCAACCAGTTTTATCACCTGCATTTGAAGAGGTGATAACTTTTGAGTTTGTTTGAGTTCTTGTTGTTGTTTGAGTGCCATAAATGACTACGAATCCTGTTTTAAGAAAGCAAAGATAGCTAAATTACCCTTTTGTTATTTAACTTGGTTGCTTTTTTAATGAGTATTGATGGAACATTACGGGTTTTTTTGTATTTTAGGCGATAAATACTGGTTAAGTGAAAAAATGAAAAATAAAGCGCAACTTCTTCCTTTTCTTTTTGTAGTTATGGTTTATCTTGTTGCTATGTTTTTTGGATTTGATACTGTGAAACTCTTTTTTAAACCGTTAATTGTAGGAAGCCTGCTTTTGTATTTCGTGATCGAGACAAAAAATAAATTTGTGAGATTCAGGTTATGGATGATTCTTGCAATGGTTTATTGCATGGCAGGAGATACTTTTTTAATGTTTGACAGTAGAGATGAACTTTTCTTTATATTGGGTTTAGTTTCCTTTTTAGTAGGACATGTTTTTTACATTTTGGTTTTCAAAAGAATTGCAAATGACAAGTTTATCTCATTTCATATCCTCAAAACGATACTTGTAATTGCTTACGTTACAGTATTACTCTACCTGTTAATTCCTCGCGCGAATACGCTTTGGCTGCCTGTTGTGCTTTATTCGTTAGTGATTGGGACGATGCTTGTTTTTGCATTTCACCTCACAAAAATCGGGAGAATCGGTTGGCTGATTACTGCAGGTGCTTTTTTATTTGTGATTTCCGATTCGGTTATTGCACTGAATAAGTTTTATGTATCCATACCATTAGATAGTTGGATTGTGATGATTAGTTATATTGTTGCGCAATTCCTTATTGTACACGGTGTGGCGAAGTATATTCTGCAACGATAAAAATTTTGTAGAAAGCTACACTTAACAGTCGTCATCGTCATATCCTGCTTTGCATGTGAGCGGTGCAAGTGCATAAGCATCGTATTCGTCGTACGCCGGTCCCGGCTTGCCGTTGTAAACTACAATTCGATCGAGGCGCACTTCAGCTCCGTTATCGAAAACCATAAATTGTCCCGATTGCTTTCTGTCAACTATTCCGGTTGCTTTTCCCTCAACTTCTTCCAGTTGTGGATATTGTTCTATGTCGAAATAAAAAACTTTTACCGAATCTTTTTCTATTTCTTTCTTAAATAAATCAAAAAAATCGGGATCGATGGGTATATATGCTGATTGTTTCATATTTTATTCTCCTTTCAAATGTAGAACAATCACTGATAGGCTTGAGTTCATTTTGGAAGTTGACTGATATTGAGTGAAGTTTAAAAAACGAAGAATAAATTGTTTGTTCTCAATTCATTTTTATATCTTTGGTTTCATTAATTCTAAAATAAAATCAATAATTATGAGAAGATTCTTAATCGTTTTTGGATTGTTACTTATAGCCGGAACATTTTTCAATGTAAATGCTCAAAGCCTCAAAACCGTAGTTGGAGAGTGGAAATACAGTGTTCCACAGGCGCCTTACGGATACGAAAAAGGAGTTATTTCTCTTACTGAGAAAGACAAAGCATTGTCGGGTGATCTTATTTTCGACTCCGGATATAAAGTAAAATTATCCAGTGTTTCGTTGAAAGCCGATACATTGAGACTAGGCGTGTATGTGGAATCGGAATACGTTACGGTAGTTTCAAAGGTAAAAGGGAATAAAATGGATGGTACGGTGGATTCATCGCAAGGAAAAATGACGCTGAAAGCCGATAAGATCGCACCGGACGAAAAGAAGAAATAGATTTTTTATCTCCATTTTTTTACTACCACTACTCACTGCTTACAAAAAAAGAGATTGGCTTGAACTTTTGAGGTTCAAGCCAATCCTAAATTGAAGAAGTTCAGAAAAACTGATAAAATTTAAATTGTAAAAAGTAAATAAAATTGTCTCGTGTAATAAAATTAATTGTTTAAAATAAAATTGAGACAAAAGACAAACTTCATTCAATTCATATATATAACATCAAGGTTTGAATTTTGGTTCACAAAAATGTAATATTTTTCTGAAAATATTTTTTTCATTTGTGAGTTCTAATCAGGTGAGTAATATTTTCTATCACATCATCTTTGTTATCCGAAAGATTTATCCAGTTGATTTCCTTGTCTTTATTAAACCAAGTCATCTGTTTTCGGGCGTAGTTTCGGGAGTGTTGTTTTATTTTGTCGATAGCAAAACCAAGCGTCCAATTTCCATCGAAGTACTCAAAAAGTTCTTTATACCCTACGGTATTCAGGGAATTCAGATGACGCTTGGGATAAAGTTTTTTAGCTTCTTCTAACAATCCGGCGGCAACCATTTGATCAACGCGTTTGTTAATGCGATTGTAAAGTTCCTCTCTTTCGCGTTTAAATCCGATTTTTGCGATATTAAAACTCCTTTTCTTAGTGGAGTTTGTCCGAAGCGAAGAATAAGGCTTACCGGCCATAAGACAAATTTCCAGTGCATGAATCACCCGTTTAGGGTTTTTAAGGTCAACTTCGTTGTAGAAATCCGGATCAAGAATTTTCAATCGGGCACGAATAGCTTCCAGACCTTCTGTTTTGTAAAGTTCATGAACTTCTTTTCGCAACTTTTCATCTATGGTAGGAATTTCATCAATTCCCTTGCAAACAGCATCAATATACATCATCGATCCACCTGTCATTACCACATGCGGATGCGTTTGCAGCAGATTTTCGATAAGCGGAACGGCATCGTCTTCAAACTGGCTGGCGCTGTAATAATCTTCCGGTTCGAGCATTCCTATAAAGTAGTGGGGAACCCTCTTTAACTGCTCATCGGTTGGCGCTGCCGTACCAATGATCATTTGCTTGTAAATTTGTCGGGAATCTGCCGATAAAATCGGACTTTTAAGCCTTTCGGCTATCTGAAGGCTCCATTCTGTTTTGCCCACGCCGGTGGGTCCAAGCAAAACGAGCAATGTGTTCATTATAAGTTTGTGTAAACGATTTAATATAAGTCACTTTCTTCAGCAGATATTTCGATATCGTCCAATCCTTCAAAGCCTTCTTTATCGAGCTCTTCTAAGTCATAACTTTCATCTCCGAAGAATGATTCATCCACATCCAGTGAAGTAGTTGAACTTGCCATTTCATCAAAATCAAGCGATTGTTTTGGTGCTTCGCCTATTGAAAGGGTGCACAGTGGTTTTTTTAGATTTTTACCGGTTATAATTTCCGATAACTCTATAAACAAAGCCCTCTCCGTGAGGTAGTCAAAAACGAAAAGAAGCTTTTGCTTTTCATCTTCCAGATAGTCATTTAGCACACATTCTTCCATTGTATAGGGATCTTCATCCGAGTAGGTATCCATTTCTACGAGAGTGATCTCCTGTTTTTTGCGCCAATTATCGTCGCAAATAAAGAACGAAGCCATCTCGTTTTCATCGAAGCCGGTGCAGCTGACAATCGCTTTGAATAAATCCAAAAATGTATCGTCGGCATCTATTTTTATTTCTCTCTTGAAGTTTTCTACTTCATCGGATATTATTACGAATCTGAAAATCATAAAAAAGCGTTTTAATACTCGTTTATTTGGTTTCAAAGTTAGTAAAAACTTTTTTAAACAAAAGATGATTTTTGTACAAAAACGTGTGTTGAAAACAAATTGCGTAATTTTATATCAAAGCTGTTGTATTATTTGAAAATTTGTAGTACTTTTGCATCACTTTTCTGAGAACGATTGTTAAATTCTTCAGTAGCTCAGTCGGTTAGAGCATCTGACTGTTAATCAGAGGGTCGCTGGTTCAAGTCCAGCCTGAAGAGCGAAAAGTAAAGTTTTAAAAGGTGAATAATAATTCTTCAGTAGCTCAGTCGGTTAGAGCATCTGACTGTTAATCAGAGGGTCGCTGGTTCAAGTCCAGCCTGAAGAGCGAAAAAAGAGTGAGTAGTAATACTTACTCTTTTTTCTTTTGGAGGATGTTATGTTTAAACAATTTTGAACATTGCTCGTTTAATGAGAAATAACTCAAATATGAAAAAAGTTCTTGTCACCTATGCCCTGCATAAAGAATCTATTGCCGAGCTTTACGAAAAATACGATGTTTTTATGCCTCATGATAAAGACATGAAACGCGAGCAAGTATTGGAGATGATTCCCGATTATGAAGTCTTAATTCCCAATTTCAGTTTCTATACGGATGCGGAAATAATGGACAAAGGTGTGAAATTGGAGATAATTTCGAATTATGGTGTAGGCTATAATAATATAGATGTAGATTATGCCACTAAAAAGGGAATTGTTGTTACCAATATTCCCAAAACGACGTGTGAGCCCACTGCTGAACTGGCTTTTGCCTTATTGCTTGCAGCCGGAAGACGAATAGGATATTACGACCGGAGACTGCGTGAACATAAAGCTGTGGACTGGGGCGTGTATGGAGATGCCGGCATGCCAATTTTTGGAAAAACGCTGGGGATAATTGGGATGGGCAGGATAGGGCAGGCGCTGGCGAGGCGTGCGGTAGCATCGGGGATGAGTATTATTTACAACAATCGAAACCGGTTAGCTAAAGATATAGAAGAGCGTTATGGTGCAAAATACGTTTCTTTTGATGAATTGCTGTGTACTGCCGATTACATTTCGCTCAACGCGCCTTCTACACCCGAAACTCTGAAAATGATCGGAGAAAATGAACTTTCAAAAATGAAGCCTAAGGCTGTCTTTATCAACACTGCCCGAGGCAATATGGTGGACGAAAAAGCGTTGGCAAGAGCGCTCAAAGAAGAGAAAATATGGGCTGCCGGACTGGATGTATATGAAAATGAACCCAAAATCTCACCCGAATTATTGGTGTTGGACAATGTGGTACTTGCACCGCATGCCGGAACCAAAACTGTTGAAGATAGACACAAAATGGCAGAAGAAATGGTGCACAATATTATAGGGTTTTATGAAGGAAAATACGAAGTTTCAAGGGTGAATTGATTATGACGATATTGATAATGACAGCAGAAAAAGTAAAACAACAACTATTCACTTTCGGAAATCCTGAAAAAGCGGAACACTCCAAGTATTTTTTCAAAACCGGAAAAGGACAATACGGTGAAGGTGACAAATTTATCGGCACAACCGTTCCTGAATCGCGAAGCGTGGCAAAAGCCAACAAGAACCTTACGTTTGACGAACTCAAAAAACTGTTGAATGATGAGTATCACGAATGTCGGTTTTGTGCCCTGATTATTCTTGTAGAGCAGTTTAAAAAAGCCGATGACGCAAAACGTAAAGAAATCTTCGATTTTTATTTGGCTAATACGCATGGTATCAATAACTGGGATTTGGTAGATGTGTCGGCTTACAATATTATGGGAGAATGGTTGTTGGATAAAGATCGGTCGGTATTATATCAATTGTCGGAAAGTGAAAATCTTTGGGAACAACGAATATCGATTGTTTCTACGCTGGCATTTATTCGAAAAAACGATTTAAAAGACACATTAAAACTTTCCGAAAAATTTCTTTCGCATCATCATGATCTGATGCACAAAGCCTGCGGCTGGATGTTACGTGAAGCGGGTAAACGAGACGAAAAAACATTAACCGATTTCTTAGACAAACATTATCGAAAAATACCCCGAACGATGTTGCGATACGCCATTGAAAGATTATCGCCGGAACAGCGGGAAATATATATGCAAAAATGAAATCAAACGATAACAGCAGATATGCCCAATCGACTGTATCCACACACGAATTGCCTAACGGTTTACGCATTATTCATCAACCATTTCCATCGGAAATATCGTATTGTGGAATTGTAGTTAACACCGGATCTCGTGACGAATTCCCTGATGAACACGGAATGGCCCATTTTGTGGAGCATCTGTTGTTTAAGGGCACTAAAAAGCGCAAAGCGCATCACGTTATCAATCGAATGGAGAACGTTGGAGGCGAACTTAACGCATACACTACAAAAGAAGAAACGTTTATATACACTACGTTTCTATCCGAATATTTTGAGAGAGCAATGGAATTGCTGAGCGATATTGTTTTTCATTCCACTTTCCCTGAAAATCAAATTTTAAAAGAAAGAGATGTTATTTTAGATGAGATAAACAGTTATATCGACTCGCCATCGGAATTGATCTTTGATGATTTCGAAAATTTTCTTTTTCCAAATCATGAAATCGGACATTATATATTAGGAACCACAGAAACGCTACTCAACTTAGATAGAGAAAAGATCGAAAATTTTGTACACAGACAGTATTTGCCTGAAAATATGGTATTGTTTTCATTCGGAAAAACGCCTTTTTCTAAAGTAGTACGACTGAGTGAACAACTTTTTAATTCATCCCATACTTCACACCCAATATCAAAAAAGCGAGAACTTCCTTTAGCCGGAATACCAAAAAAACATCAGGTTGAGAAAGATACCGCTCAAACGCATGTCATACTTGGTACGCACACTTTCGATATGTTTCACTCCGATAGATATGCACTTTATCTGTTGAATCATATTTTAGGCGGTGGATCAATAAATAGCCGGCTTAACAATTCGCTTCGCGAGAAGAATGGTTTAGTGTATAACGTGGAATCGAATCTTGCTTTATATACCGATACGGGGTTATTTTCTATTTATTTTGCTTGCGATAAAAAACAAGTAGACAGATGTTTAAAGCTGGTTGATAAGGAGTTGCAAAAAATTGTGGAATTTTCATTATCTGAAAATCAACTGGCTACTGCAAAAAAACAATACAAAGGACAACTGGGTATTGCTTCTGAAAACAACGAAAGTATCGCGTTAAGAATAGCCAAGAGTTTTCTTCATTTTAACCACTACTTGCCTTTAGATGAAATATTCACTAAAATAGATGCAGTAACCACTGAACAAGTACAGAATTTGGCAAAGAAATTGTTTGTTCCGGAGCAGTTATATCAATTAAAATATATATAAACCCTAAAATTCTCTTTTGCCTAATAAAGATAAAAAAAATAGTTTTACACAGAAATTATGTTAAAAATGTGTTGAGAATTTCCCCACTATTTTTATTGACATTTTGTAACTATCATTATCTACAGTACATTTGACGCGCATTCTTTGTAAAACATTCATTGTACAAAAACGAACAAAAGAAATGAAACGCTTGTTTAGAATAGAGTATTTTAAAAACATTATTTTTTGAACAAACTATTTTATTAATTAAAAAATTAAATTATGAAAAAATTGAGATTATCATTAGTAGTTGCTATGTTAGCTATTGTAACTGCTGCAAGTGCACAATTGAATTTAGGAATTAAAGGCGGCGTTAATATGTCGAATCTTTATGGAGATGAATTGACTGACAAAAACATGAAAGTTGGTTTCCATGTTGGTTTAGCTGCAGATTATGACTTTGCTCCGAGCATGGCTATTCAAACTGGATTATTTTTTACCACAAAAGGTGCAAAAGTTGTTTATGATTTTCCTATTATTGGACAAATAGATGGTACAGTTAATTCTTTGAATTTGCAGTTACCCGTTCATTTTGCTTACAAACAAGAAGTTACTCCCGGAACACGTATAGTTCTTCATGGTGGTCCTTATGTAGCATATGGAGTTGGAGGTAAAATTTCTAGTGGCGATACCGATTTAGGTGATACTTTCGGGGACAATGGTTTACTTAAACCTTTTGATGCCGGTTTAGGTCTTGGAGTTGGAGCTGAGTTCGGAAGATTCCTCGTTGATGTTGGTTGGGACATGGGTTTAGTAAATATTGCTAATTTCGACGGTGGTAATTTGAAAAATCAAAATGCATACCTTTCTTTGGGTTTTAAATTCTAATCAGAACTTATTTTTAAAAACATATGAAGACATCGCTCCGGTAGGAGCGATGTCTTTTTATATCCATATTCCTGCTTTTCGAATACTTCCTTTATTTTTTTGTAAATATTTTGTACCTTGCGATATCAAAAATCATTACCAAATGAAAAAGTATTTATACCTGATACCTCTTTCTTTTTTTCTATCATTGACTGTTTATTCACAATCTTCCTGGCTGCGTGTAAACCAAATCGGGTATTTGGAAAACGATGTAAAAGTAGCTGTGTGGATTAGCAAAGAAAACAAACCGATAATTAAGTTCGAAATCGTTGATGTCAACTCTCAAAAAGTGGTTTACACAGGAGCCAACATCAAGCAAACCGGAGAAATTTGGGTATTCGATTCATCGGCACGATTGCATTTTTCCGAATTCAAAACTCCCGGCAGCTATTTTATACAAGTGGGAGATATTAAATCTGTTCCGTTCAAAATCGGAAACGATGTGTATGCTGACGCATCGGAAATTCCGTTGAAGTATATGCGTCAGCAACGATGCGGTTACAATCCGTTCCTGAAAGATTCCTGCCACGTGCACGATGCCATTTCCGTGGGCGATCCTGATGGTAAACGCGACGGTCAATATTTCAACACCACTGGCGGTTGGCATGATGCATCGGATTATTTACAATATGTGGCAACGTCGGCTAATGCCGTATATCAGATGTTGTTTGCCTATACACAGCATCCCGAATCGTTCGGTGATAAATATGACGCTAACGGAAACGAGGGAGCCAATGGCATTCCCGATATTCTGGACGAAGCCAAGTGGGGATTGGATTGGCTGGTGAAAATGAATCCCGATTCAAGTACCTATTTCAATCAGTTGGCAGACGACCGCGACCATATCGGCTTCACATTGCCTAACGAACAAAAAGTGGATTATGGCTGGGGTGCAGGGAAACAACGTCCGGTTTATTTCGTCAGTCCAAAACCGCAAGGATTACAAAAGTACAAAAACCGTAGTACCGGAATGGCTTCTACACTCGGAAAATACACATCATCGTTTTCGTTGGGAGCGAAAGTATTATCGAAATATTATCCCGAATTTTCCGAAATGCTGGTTCAAAAAGCGAAAGATGCATATCGCCAAGGAGTGGCAAATCCCGGTGTGTCACAAACGGCGCCCGGCGGTGCACCGTACTTCTACGAAGAAGACAATTGGGCAGATGATATGCAACTGGCGGCTGCCGAAATGTACACTACTTTCGGGCAAAAGGAATACCTTACACAAGCGATTAATTACGGCCGTTTAGAACCTGTTACGCCTTGGATGGGAGCCGATTCTGCACGTCATTACCAATGGTATCCGTTCGTGAATTTGGGCAATTATCATTTGGCGTTGCAAAACAACGATTTGCGTGCGCGCAACGAATTCATCCGGAACATGAAAACCGGTTTGCAGCGCGTGAAGGATAGGGCAGGGGACAACGCTTTTCTGAATGGGATTCCGTTTATCTGGTGCTCCAATAATCTCACGGTTGGTTTTATCACCCAGTGTCGGTTATACTATGAAATTACCGGCGATGATTCATACTTGGAAATTGAAACCGCCATGCGCGATTGGCTTTTCGGTTGTAATCCGTGGGGAACATCCATGATCGTGGGTTATCCCGAACATGGCGACACTCCTATCGATCCGCATTCGGCGTTTACGCACCTGCACCAGATGCCCATTACCGGTGGAATTGTGGATGGCCCCATTTATAATTCCATTTTCAGCAGCCTTATCGGAATTTACTTGGCAAATGAAGACGAGTATGCGCCGTTCCAATCGGACTACGTGGTGTATCACGATGATTATGCCGATTATTCCACGAACGAACCCACGATGGACGGAACAGCCTCGATGACGTATTATTTTGGATATTTGACTTCGCATGCAAGAAAACCGCAAAAAGTGTTGGGTGGAATCGTTAGAGG
>DCEG01000045.1:18507-18773 GCA_002316835.1 Bacteroidales bacterium UBA1035
AGTCGGAACCTTCAGAAAGCCGGACATTATATGGCACCGCATTCCGATAAACATTTACTGTACGCTGATTGGGAAGACCGCACCAAAATGCTGGTATCGAAAAGCGAGTTTGAAAGAGATTTAAACGATAATTATGCTGCCATGCAAAAAGCGGGTTTGAAAATAGACGAACCGCGTTACTATATGCCACCTTATGAATGGTACAATCAGGAAATCAGCGATTGGGCAAAACCGATGAACGTACAAATCGTGAATTTTACGCCCGG
>DCEG01000115.1:0-5394 GCA_002316835.1 Bacteroidales bacterium UBA1035
GATCATCCCCATAACTTCTTCATCAACTCCCTCATTTTCGTCTCCGAAACGTTGTTTTGTGCATCCCAAAATCGTGTATTTTTCAATTCTTTGGGTAAATAATCCTGCTTCACGAAATTGTTATCGTAATCATGGGCATATTTATATTCTTTGCCGTAATCGAGCTCTTTCATCAGCGATGTTGGCGCGTTGCGCAAGTGAAGCGGAACAGGCAGATTCCCGGTTTGTTCCACTTTCGAAATGGCACTATCAATAGCAAGATACGCAGAATTGCTTTTGGGAGAGGTCGCTAAATAAATGGCAGTTTCGGCAAGGACAATTCGCCCTTCGGGCCAACCAATTTTTTGCAGAGTATCGAAACAGGCATTAGCTAACAACAACGCGTTTGGGTTTGCCAACCCGATATCTTCTGCTGCAGAAATCACGAGGCGACGGGCAATAAATTTTGGATCTTCGCCTCCGGCAACCATTCTTGCCAGCCAATAAACAGCTGCATCCGGATCGCTTCCGCGAATGGATTTGATAAATGCCGATATGATATCGTAGTGCATCTCCCCTCCTTTGTCGTACGCCGCGGGGTTTTCCTGCAACCGCTCAGTTACGTCTTTATCGGTAATTATAACCTTTTCGGTTGAGTCTTCTGCCCCAACAACCAAATCCAGAATATTCAGCAACTTGCGTGCGTCACCTCCCGAAAATCGAAAAAGGGCATCTGTTTCTTCCACTTCAATTTCCTTTTCTTTCAGAATTGCATCTTCTTTCAACGCACGATTTAAAAGCGTCTGCAAGTCTTTTTTCTCCATTTCTTTGAGCACATATACCTGGCATCGTGAAAGCAATGGGCGAATTACCTCAAAAGATGGATTTTCAGTGGTGGCGCCAATCAGTGTTATCGTTCCGGTCTCCACAGCATGCAACAATGAATCCTGCTGCGATTTACTAAATCGATGAATTTCATCGATAAATAAAATGGGTGCGGTTGACTCAAAAAAACGATTATTTTTTGCTTTGTCGATCACTTCACGTACATCCTTCACACCTGAATTAATGGCGCTTAACTTATAAAAAGGTGCATGCAAAGTATTGGCAATAATGTTCGCCAGTGTAGTTTTCCCTACACCCGGCGGACCCCAGAAAATGATCGAAGGAATTCTGCCGGATTCTATCATTCTACGCAGAACAGCCCCTTTACCGACCAAATGTTTTTGTCCGATAAACTCGTCTAAATTTTGTGGTCGCAACCGTTCTGCTAAAGGTGCACTCATAATTTTTCTCCGTTAATTGTTTTTACAAACTTACATAAAAAAACAGAACAAAATTTCTATCCATACATAAAAAAAGCGCTATTATTGTAGCGCTCTTTTCGTTCGATTTTCATTTTCAAATCAATATCTGCCTGCAATACTCCATACAGGTTTTCACCTCTTTCACCGAAGATGACCACGCTGCAACCGGATATTCCAGTTCAATATCGCAATAAATAGGCCATTTTTGTTTTTGAATTAACTGCAACACTTCGGCAATGGGTGTTTCTCCCTGCCCGAAGACCTGATTTGTGTTTTTCGATGTAGCATTATTCAAACCCGTTTTGTCTTTAACATGGATACTGGCAATTCTGTTATAATATTTTCGAATAAAATCTGTCGGATTTAACCCTGTCGAACCCAGATAATGACCTATGTCAAAGTTCAACATATTTGCCGGCGAGTAAGCCAACAATTTATCCACATCAAATCCGGATTCTCCAAACTGATAATGGTTGTGCAAAATGGCATACATACCGTTTTTACCTGCTACAGGTCCCATCAAGCGGGCATTATTTTCATCCAGTTCAGCACTGATACCGATTGCACCAAGTGTTTTAGCAACTTTGAACGAGTAATCGAGTTCTTCTTCTGTATTACCGGCTACCCATTTATAAATATGAATCTTAACACCGGCATCGTTGAATTTCTTTCTAAGTTGAGCATATTTATCCAAAGTTCCCCCTACCTTTCGCCATTCTTTCAAATCTTTTACATATTGAGCAATGGAATTTTTTTCTGCATCGGTCAATGGGCTCTGCTGAGTAGGGCGACGCTGTATAGGATTTTTGGGTGCTCCCAGATAATCCTCCACTCCTGTGCCCATCAACTCAACCGAACTTAGTCCGGAATCTACACAAGCCTGTAAGACTGTTTCAAGTCCGCCCTGCATATCCCGAAAACTGTATGTAATGGCTCCGATCTGAACTCCACCGAATTTTGAGTTTGGAGTTCCCATACCTGATGTCATCATCTTTTCACTTCCGCATGAAGTTGAAAACGGAATTACCGATGCAGTTGTAACAACAGCGGCTGCACCCAGAAAACTTCTTCTTGAGAGTTTTCCTGTAAAGATTTCTTTGTTTTTCATTTTCTTATATTTTTAATTGGGATTATTCAGTTTTGTTTCCTTCGTTTTCCTTTAATGCTCTTGCTTTTGCTTCCTGCTTTTCTTTCACTAAGCGGGCAATTTCTTCGGGGCTCATCTTAGGCCTTTTTACTGGTTCGGTAGTGATAACCTGTTTTTTCTCGCCTCGCAATACAAAGGACCCGGGAAGTATTACATCGATAAGATGCTTTCCCAACATCCCAAGCTGGACGGCTGTAGCAAGCGTTGCCAGCGAAAGAAGCAAAAAGTACCAGGGATAAATGTCTCTCTTGAAGACTACCACCTGAGCGACAGATAATGTAATTATAATAATACTCAAGATTATTTTCTTGATCAACATCGGTGTGTTTATAGTTTTAAATCGGGCAAGTCCGTCGGCATACCCGGATATAGCCGACAAGATAAGCGTTAGCGGAAAAACATATACTGAAAATGCAATGACGGAATGGATAATCGTTGGCTCGAAACCCGGAAACAGATAATTGAAAATGATGAGAAGCGGGACTAGAGCCACAAATGTCTGTGACAAATGAATGGCAATTGGATGGATATCCAGTGCCAAAAAGCGCAAACGTCCGGCAGAAACTTTTTCACGATAAGGTTCAAATACATCTCTGGGTAAACCACAGGCAGGGCAAACATCACCCAAATCACCCTCTTTCATTACATAGCCGCAGGGACGGCAACGGACTAATTTTTTTTCTTTCATGCTTATTAGAAATTGTTGATTTTCCTTTACAAAAATAGCAATTAATTTTGATTGGATATTTTATTAAATGGATTTAAAAACATATTTTTTTAGTGAATGAAACTGAAAATCATTTTTATCGGAATCAGTCTTTGTGTTTCTTACCAAAAAAGCTACCTTTGCTACTGAAAATCATAAAGTAGCCCCTATGCAGCCTTTACCGCTCTTGTCGATATTCGGAAACCTGGAACAACTTAACACGGTTCAACTCAACTTCAATCAAAACTCGTTAAATATGATGAATATCGCTATCGCGTTCATTATGTTTGGTGTAGCGTTGGGGATAAGGCCAAAACATTTCAAAGATATTGCCATGAGTCCAAAACCTGCCGTGGCAGGAGTTATCTCACAGTATATTTTATTGCCGGCTTTAACTTTCTTATTGGTACTCATTATCAAACCAAGTATGCCTGTAGCCATGGGAATGATTTTGGTGGCTGCATGTCCCGGGGGGAATGTTTCAAATATGATCTCTGCATTATCGAAGTCTAATGTAGCTTTATCTGTTAGTCTTACAGCGATCACAACCGTAATGAGTTTGTTTATGACACCGCTCAATTTCGCGTTTTGGGGCGGACTTTATGCCAGTAAATCACCACTTTTGGTTCCCATTACCATCGACCCGGTTGAGATGTTTCGCACGGTTTTCATCATTTTGGGAATTCCTGTGATTTTAGGAATGGCGGTGGGCATGAAATTTCCTGTTTTTGTAAAAAAAGTGGAAAAGTACGTTCAAATAGCTTCGGTTTTATTCTTTATTGCCTTTTTAGCAGGGGCGCTCGCCGGAAATTTCAGCCTTTTTCTCAAATATATTCATTTGGTATTTCTAATTGTTCTACTACACAACGGAATCGCCTTTTTAGGCGGGTATATATTCCCACGAACTTTAAAAGTGAATGAGTTAAATTCCCGTACTATTTCAATTGAAACAGGGATACAAAATTCAGGACTTGGATTGGCTTTAATTTTTAATCCCCGCATTTTTCCATCTGAGCTGGAACTAGGTGGGATGGCATTTATTGCCGCATGGTGGGGGATCTGGCATATTGTTGCCGGTTTGATTCTGGCTTTTTACTGGCGAAGAAAATCTATAAAAACAGTTACTGCAATATCATGAGTTACGAATACAGCAAAGGATACGAGGTTGTTCGATTTTTTGAACGATTGACACTTAACCTGCACTATCGGAAAATAGTGTACACAGGAATTGAAAACATAAACGAAAACAATCCGATAATTTTTGCATCCAATCATCGCAATGCGGTTATCGATCCTTTTCTGCTGCTAAATGCATGCAAAAAAGAACCGGTTTTTCTGGCTCGCGCCGATGTGTTCAAAAAACCAACGATTGCCAAAATCATGAAGTGGCTACACATTATGCCGGTTTATCGCATTCGTGATGGTGTAGAAAATCTGGAGAATAACAACGAATCGTTTCAGTTGAGTGGTGAGCTGCTGAAGAAAAGAATTCCGATGGCACTTTATCCCGAAGGGAAGCATAATCCTAAAATGTCGCTTTTGCCGGTTCAGAAAGCCATTTCACGCATCGTTTTGCCGATTGAAGCTAGTGAAACTTTCACGTTGGGAACCGAAGTCATTCCCGTTGGATTATATTATACTGATATTTTCGGGTTTCTTTCCGATGCTTATGTTACTTTCGGAAAACCCATAAAAGTAGCCGATTACAAGCAACGGTATGAAGAAAATCCGGGTGCGACTGCCAACTTCTTGCGAAAGGACCTGGAAAACCGCATGAAAGAACTGATCGTGAATATTTGGAACGATGAGTTTTATGATGAATACACGTATGCAATTGACTGGAATGCGTTTCGTCTGGAAAAAGAAAAATATGCCGACAAGAAAGGTGGCTTTTTATTGGCTTCACAAGATGTTGTTGGTACTTTAGACCAACTGTACCATAATGACAGGGTTACTTTCGATACAAAAATGGACGATTTTCGCGAAGCGAATCGAACCCTGAAAGAACACGGATTAACATCGAGAGACAACATTGTAAAACCTTCCTCTATATTCTCAATAATTTTGCAATTATTGCTTTTGGTGATCTCGTTGCCCATAAGTATTTTCGGCTTTATCAACGGAATTTTTCCGATTTTGGGTTATAAAAAACTTCTCAGTCTTTTTAAAGATAACCAGTTTATTCCAACAGTTCGTGTTGTTTCAGGAATGTTTATAGTTCCGATTTTTGTAGTACTCCAATCACTGATTGTTGG
>DCEG01000115.1:5695-19468 GCA_002316835.1 Bacteroidales bacterium UBA1035
TCTACGGTTATTTTTTCAAATAAATCACCATTTTCTTCGCTTTCGATAATTGTTCGTGTGAAATTCTATAACTATTAAATCGTTCACCATCTATAACAATTTTATCGATGAATTGGGCATTTTTGTTCGGGCGAACAACTTCAATTTCGAGTTGTCCGTTACTGTAATGCTTCGGATTAAATTGTAATGTTATTTTATCAAAAACCGGTGTTGTAAACGTATATGAAGGGTCTGTTGCATTATCGGGATAAAAACCCATCATCGAGAAAATTGCCCATGTACTCATCGTTCCGGTATCGTCATTTCCGGGAAGCCCGTCAGGTGAGTTTTTAAAATATTTGGATAATAATTCTTGTGTGAGTTTTTGTGTACGCCATTCTTCACCTTTCACATAACTGAAAAGATACGGATAACCGATATTCGGTTCGTTGGTTGGGTCGTAATGTCCATCGTCGAACACTTCCTGCAGTTTTTTAGTAAATTTCTTATTACCACCGTGCATTTTTATTAATCCCTGCACATCGTGCGGAACCATAAATGAATAATTCCAGGAACTGCCTTCGTGAAATCCGGGAACATCTTCGAAGTTTTCGCCTTGCTTGGGATTGAAAGGAGTCAGGAAAGTTCTGTCAGGCAGAATCGGGCGAAAAACTCCATACTCAGGTGAATAATATTTAGTATAATTGAGCGATTGTTTGCGAAAACGTTCGGCATCTTCTTTTTTACCTAATGCCGCTGCAAACTTAGACAAAGCGTTATCGGCAATGTAGTATTCAAGTGCATGAGAAACGGAGTTGTCGTATTTCTCCCGCAGAGCCACGTAACCCAATTTCAGGTAGTCATCGTTATCAGAACGCAAAAAATTATCTTTTCCTGCAGTGGTCGCCGATTTATACATCGCTTCGTAAGCCGTATTTATATCAAAATCGCGTAAACCTTTCATCCAGCTGTCCACAATTACAGGAATAGCCGGGTCACCTTCCATGGTGAGCGTTTCACGGCTATAAAGCTCCCATCTGGGCAACCATCCGCTTTCTTTGTACATATCCACCATTGAACGAACCATATCCAATTGTTTTTCGGGATAGAGCAATGTCAGCATTTGATGCACATTTCTATACGTATCCCAAAGAGAAAAGACAGTGTATCGATTTGTCCCGGTAGTCAGGATTTTATCACTTTCCATCGCCGGATACTGCCCGTTTACATCGTTGAGAATGTTCGGATGAATAAGCGCATGATAAAGAGCGGTGTAAAACACCACTTTCTGATTGTGTGTTCCACCTTCTACCGACACACTGCCAAGCTCTTTTTCCCATCTTTTACGGGCAACAGTCCGTACTTTTTCGAAATCAAAACCGTTTTGCTCCGCATCCAAATTTTCACGAGCGTTAGCTGTACTTACAAACGAAACGCCGATTTGCACTTCAATAGTTTCACCTTCCGACATATCGTATGTGAAATACGCACCGATATCGTCACCGGCAATATCTCTTCCGTATCGGGTATAGAGTTTCCTTGTTCCGGCGGTATTATCCCATGCTGCTTCGGCAGTCATTTCTCGTTGTTTCTTCCAATACCCGGTAGTAACGGGTTTTTTATTGATACGCATCACGAAATAGATGGGAAAAACAGCCTGCGGATTGTAACAAAATGTTCCCAACACTTTCATCCCTTCTATTTCTGTATCGCTGATGCGACGCATCCACGCTCCGCTTTCATTGGTAAGTCCTTCACCCAGGTTCATCAGAATATTTGCCTGCCCTTTTGGAAAAGTAAAGCGGGCAATGCTCGTGCGTGTGGTTGCTGAAACTTCGGTCTTTATATTATACTTAGTCAGCCGATTGGTATAGTAACCCGGCGTTGCTTTTTCATCTGAATACTCACTACCGTATTCTTCGTAATTTACATTCAACTCTCCCGATGTGGGCATCAGCAAAAGCGATCCGAATTCGGGACAACCTACCCCACTCAAATTTACGTGCGAAAATCCGGTAAAAAATTTATTGTCGTAAGAGTATGGCGTTGACCACCATTGTTTGTCCTTATCGAATTTATTTTTGTCAGACCCCATCACATTAAACGGTGCAACCGACATCATTCCGTTGGGCAGAACTGGCCCGGGATTAGTGGTACCGTAGTTGGTGGTACCGATGAAAGGATTGACAAAATCGGTCAGGTTCTGAGCGAAAATATTTGAAGAAATTACAAAAAGGACGATTAAGAGTGGATTGTATTTCATAATTGCAAATTGTTATTTAGCTAAACTTCACGCAAAAATAGCCATAATCACCCAACTTTTAACAATTTAATCTGCAAATAATTTTTGAAACCGAAAGCTTCGTGTATTTTTGTAAAAACAAAACAGAAACAGAAATATGATGGACAAACATCTGAAAAAATATATTGAATTAATTCCTAAGGCAGAGTTGCATGTGCATATTGAGGGTACATTTGAACCCGAACTGATCTTTGAAATTGCACAAAGAAATAACGTTTCGCTTAAATATAACTCTGTGGAAGAATTACGTAAAGCGTATGAGTTCAATAATCTGCAGGAGTTTTTGGATATTTATTACGGAGCAGCAAAAGTACTTCTTTACGAACGGGATTTTTATGATCTCACGATGGCTTATCTGCGAAAAGCACATGCCGACAACATAATTCATACCGAGATATTTTTCGACCCGCAAACGCATACCGGACGAGGTATCAGTTTTGATACGGTCATTAACGGAATAACCAATGCATTAAAAGATGCCAAAACCGAATTGGGAATTTCATCGAAGCTGATCATGTGTTTTCTGCGCCATTTAAGTGAACAGTCGGCTATAGAAACGCTTGAACAGGTACTACCGCACAAGGATAAAATAATTGCTATAGGCCTTGATTCATCGGAAAACGGAAATCCGCCAAGTAAGTTTTTCAATGTTTTCAACCGGGTAAGGGAAGAAGGGTTTTTCGTGGTGTGCCATGCGGGCGAAGAAGGCCCGGCAGAATACGTTTGGGAAGCTATCGATTTGCTGGAAGCAGAACGTATTGATCACGGTGTTAGCTCAGTGGATGATCCGGATTTAATGGATGAGCTTCGTGATCGGGAAATACCACTGACTGTTTGTCCGTTGTCGAACTTGAAACTGAAAGTTGTAGAAAACCTGAAGGACGTTCCGGTTAAAATATTTCTCGAAAAAGATATTCTTGTTACACTTAATTCCGATGACCCGTCATATTTTGGCGGATATATAAATGATAACTTTTTACAAACTGCAGAAGCACTCGATTTGTCGAGAAAAGATATATACACCTTAGCAAAAAACTCGTTTCTGGCATCATTTATTACAGAAAATGAGAGAAACTTTTTTATGGAAAAACTTCAAAAATTTGAAAACTCCTTTATCTGATTTATCAACAATAACCCATTTTCAATAAATATTTGATACATCTTTTTTGCGTGACTCAAAAAAGTGTAAGCGATCACGCCCTTTTTATATCATTTCGGCAACACACACTCCTATTTATCAGCTATTTATACCTCGTTAAAACTATTCCTTTTCTTACAAAAAGCGTTGCAAATAAGAATTATTTTGTTACTTTTGTATGACTTTATTGAATCGATATCAAGCTATCTGATAACAAAATGTCAGCAATAAAAACAGGGAAATCCTGCCATTTATCTTTTTACTGCTGAGAAAACATTAGATACCATTGCTCTCGACGAGAACAGGAATTAACAATTATATTTTCAAAATACCTATGAATAAATTAATATCATACACCGAAGCCGCAAAAAAAATAAAAGACGGAATGACCGTTATGATCGGTGGATTTTTAGGACACGGTTCGCCGGAAACTATCATCGACGAACTTGTACATATAGGAGTAAAAAATCTCACACTTATCGTAAACGATTCGGGATATCCCGATAAAGGATGCGGCAAGCTTGTTTCCAACCATTTGGTGAAAAAACTCATCGTTTCTCACATCGGTACCAATCCCGATTCGGGACGAAAGATGAACAGCGGTGAGATGGAAATCGAGTTTAGTCCACAGGGAACCCTTGCCGAACGTATCCGCTGCGGTGGTTCGGGACTAGGCGGTGTACTCACTCCTGTTGGTCTGGGCACAGTAATTGAAGAAGGCAAAGAAATCATTCAGGTTGATGGTAAAGATTATCTTCTCGAAAAGCCCATCAAAGCCGATGTGGCTATTTTAAGGGCAAATATCAGCGACGAGTGGGGAAATCTGATTTACAAAGGAACAATGAAAAACTTCAATCCGCTTATGGCCATGGCTGCAGATACGGTAATTGTGGAAGCAGACGAAATTGTCCCTACCGGCACATTAAGCCCGGAAGCTGTTCACACTCCTTACATATTTGTAGATTACATAGTAAAACATTAAAATACTTATCAATGAAAAAATCTCTTATCAGAGTGCGGATGAGCGCTCACGATGCCCATTACGGCGGAAATTTAGTTGATGGAGCAAAAATGCTTCAACTTTTCGGCGATGTAGCCACAGAGTTACTCATTATCAACGATGGCGACGAAGGCCTTTTCGTGGCATACGACAACGTGGAATTCTTGGCTCCGGTTTATGCCGGTGATTTTATAGAAGCCACAGGCGAAATTACAAACGTAGGCAGTTCTTCACGCAAGATGACATTTGAAGCCCGGAAAGTAATCGCCCCTCGAGCCGATATTTCGGCATCGGCAGCTGATGTATTGGAAGAGCCCGTCGTGGTGTGCCGTGCCAGCGGAACGTGCGTGGTACCGAAAAAATGCCAACGTAAAAACCAATAAAATATCAATCAGCACACATTGTAAGGGAACGAATATCTTCGTCCCCTACGTATCCAACGAAACCAACAATAAAAAACAGTTTTATGGAAAAACTAATCATAACCGCCGCCATTTGCGGAGCGGAAGTAACCAAAGAACATAATCCCGCAGTACCTTACACAGTTGAAGAACTTGTGCGCGAAGCCGTTTCGGCTTACGATGCCGGAGCAGCTATCGTGCACGTGCATGTACGTGAAGACGACGGTACGCCTACACAAAGCAAAGAGCGATTCAAAGTATGTATGGATGCCATTAAAAAAGAACGCCCCGATGTTATTTTGCTTCCTTCCACCGGTGGCGCCGTGGGAATGACTGCCGAAGAACGCCTGCAACCTACTGAACTGTTTCCCGAAATGGCGACACTCGATTGCGGCACCTGCAACTTTGGCGACGAAGTGTTTGAAAACACCATCCCGATGATGCGTGCCTTCGGCAAACGGATGATGGAGAACAATATTAAGCCGGAATACGAATGCTTTGAAATGGGACATCTGGAAACTGCACTCCATTTGGCATCGAAAGGACAAGTTCCAGGTGCACCCATGCAATTCAATTTTGTGCTTGGCGTTCCCGGATGTGCATCGGCATCGGTAGAAAACCTCGTGTGGATGGTAAACCGCTTACCCTCCGGTTCCACGTGGACAGCTACCGGCATCGGCCGCAGCGAATTCACACTCGCCGCACACGCCATTGCTATGGGCGGTCACGTACGTGTCGGCTTCGAAGACAATCTCTATCTCTCACGCGGTGTATTAGCAAAATCCAACGGCGAATTGGTGGAAAAAGTAGTGCAAATGGCAAAACTTTTGGGACGAGAAATTGCTACACCCGAAGAAGCTCGTAAAATATTAAATTTAAAACCGTTATAACAAATAATAAAACCAACATCCTTGTCTAATAGTCTTGGTTCTTGGATCTAAAGTCTTAAAAAAAATATGAAAAAAGGAAACAAATACGGTACGCACCGCGTGATTGAACCCAAAGGCGTGTTGCCGCAACCCGCAAACAAAATCGACAACAATATGGATGAGATTTACGACAACGAAATTCTCATCAACGTGCAAACCCTCAATATCGACTCGGCATCGTTTACCGATATTTCGGCTCGCGCCGGAGGCGACCATGAGAAAATCAAGGAAATTATGTTCGATATCGTTGCCAAACAAGGCAAACACCGCAACCCGTGGACAGGTTCGGGCGGTATGCTATTGGGAACCGTAGAGAAAATTGGTGACGCGCTCATCGGCAAAACCGATTTGAAAGTAGGCGACAAAATTGCCACGTTGGTTTCACTCTCGCTCACACCGCTTCGCATAGACAACATCAAGGAAATTCGTGCCGATGTAGACCAAGTGGATATTGATGGAAAAGCCATCCTCTTCGAAAGTGGAATTTACGCCAAAATCCCAACTGATTTGCCCGAAAAGCTTGCTTTATCGGCGTTAGACGTGGCAGGTGCACCTGCACAAACCGCTAAATTGGTAAAGCCGGGCGACACGGTAGTTATTATCGGTGCCGGTGGAAAATCGGGAATGCTTTGCTGCTACGAAGCCAAAAAACGCGCAGGTATAACGGGAAAAGTTATCGGAATAACGCATTCTCAAAAAAGTACCGATCGCCTTATAGCACTCGATTTTTGTGATCACGTGTTTTCTGCTGATGCCACACAACCTGTTGCCGTTCTCGAAAAAATTGAAGAGCTTACCAACGGACAGCTTGCCGACGTTACCATCAACAACGTTAATATCCCCGATACCGAAATGACGAGCATCCTTATCACCAAAGATTCGGGTGTAGTTTATTTCTTCTCTATGGCGACGAGCTTCACCAAGGCTGCCCTCGGTGCTGAAGGTGTTGGAAGCGACGTTACAATGATCGTTGGCAACGGCTACACACGCGGACATGCTGAAATTACATTGCAACTATTACGCGAAAGCGAAAAACTAAGGAATATTTTTAAGGAATTATATGCTTAATTTGGTATAGAGCCGTGAGCAAAGGGCGAAGGGTTTGGGACTCCCCGCTCTTTACTCTTTGCCCAACGTTCAAAGCCCAACGCAAATCTAAATAATATGAACACATCTCCCCGCCAGTTTTTTTCTGACGTTCCCGACGAAAAATGGAACGACTGGAAATGGCAAGTAAAAAACCGCATAGAAACGTTGGAAGATTTAAAAAAATACATCCAACTAACACCCGAGGAAGAAGAAGGTGTGCGCGAATCGCTCAAAACGCTGCGAATGGCCATTACGCCGTATTATCTGAGTTTGATTAATACGGAAGACCCCCACTGTCCCATACGCAAGCAGGCAATTCCCACCATCAACGAGTTGCATATATCACGCGGCGACCTCGATGACCCACTCCACGAAGACGGCGACTCGCCCGTCCCGGGACTAACACACCGCTATCCAGATCGCGTGCTGTTTCTCATTACCGATATGTGCGCCATGTATTGCCGCCACTGCACACGCCGTCGATTTGCCGGACAGAAAGATGCCGGAGCGCCTACCGAGCGTATCGACAAATGCATTGATTACATTGCCAGAACACCCGAAGTTCGCGACGTATTGCTTTCGGGTGGTGATGCCCTGTTGATGAGCGACGACCGTATCGAATACATTTTAAAACGTTTGCGTGAAATTCCGCACGTAGAAATCATCCGTTTCGGGACACGCACACCCGTTGTTATGCCGCAACGCATCACCGACGAGTTTTGCGAGATGATAAAAAAATATCATCCTGTTTGGCTCAACACACACTTCAACCATTTCAACGAAATTACTCCCGAAGCCGCCGAGGCCTGCAACAAACTTTCGGCAGCCGGAGTTCCGCTCGGCAATCAAACCGTACTTTTGCGCGGAATAAACGATTGCACTTACGTAATGCGCGAACTCGTGCACGGCTTGGGGCGTATTCGCGTTCGCCCGTATTACATCTATATTTGCGACCAATCGCGTGGTATCGGACACTTCCGTACGCCCGTATCGAAAGGCATCGAAATAATCGAAAACCTGCGTGGACACACTTCAGGCTATCTCGTGCCAACCTTTGTAGTGGATGCGCCCGGCGGTGGAGGAAAAGTTCCGGTAATGCCCACGTATATGATTTCGCAATCAACCAATCGTGTTATCGTGCGTAATTACGAAGGTGTTATCAGTGCATACACCGAGCCCGAAGACTACAAAGAGGATTGCCATTGCCCTGAATGTGCTAAACAGAAGAAAGAAGGGGTAGCCGCATTGCTTTCCGGGCGACAGTTAGCACTGGAACCGAAGGATTTGAACAGATTTAAACGGAACGGACATTAGAATTTGCCCTTTATCAATGACATATTGTCCCATCGCAGCGTTTCTATTGTCGGATTAGAAAAAAATACCGGCAAAACCGAGACGCTGAATTATGTGCTCAACCGATTGAAAGCGTTGAACACGCAAATTGCCCTTACTTCCATCGGGGTAGATGGTGAACAAAAGGACAGTGTAACGCAAACGCCAAAACCGGAAATTGTGATTCCGAAAGGGATGATTTTCGTTACTTCCGAAACGCACTACTTTCAGAAGAAACTGATTGCAGAGATTTTGGATGTAAGCGAGAAAAGAACAGCGTTGGGCAGACTGATAACAGCGCGTGCGCTTTCCGAAGGAAAAGTTATTTTATCGGGTCCGGTGGAAACGGAAGAGATAAAGAAGCTTATCGATGAAATGGACAGGCTCGGAGTGCAAACCACCATTGTGGATGGCGCACTTTCACGACTGAGTTTGGCATCACCTGCCGTTACCGATGCTTTGATTTTGGCTACAGGCGCGGCACTTTCGGCAAATATTCCGCAGTTAGTGCGCGAAACGGCATTCGTAAAACGGCTGATTGAACTTCCACGAGTGGAAGCGGCGTTAGCCGAAAAGTTGCAATCGTTGAATCAGGGACTTTGGGCAATTGATTCCGAAAACAGGGTGCACGACTTGGAAATTCCGTCAGTATTCCTATTCGACAAAAGGGAAACGGATGTTTTCAGGTTTGGTACAAGAATATACGTTTCGGGGGCAATTAGCGATAAGATTCTCTCTTTTTTGCGGAGACAAAACAAAAAAGTGGAATTGATTGTGAGCGACTTTACCAAGATTTTTGTCACTCAAAAAGAATTCAACGCGTTTCTGAGAAGCGGAAATTTGCTTAAAACCGTTCTGCGAAGTAGGTTGATTGCTGTAACAATAAATCCTGTCGCACCCAACGGATTCGTACTCGACTCGGAAACGCTGCAACGGGAAATGAAAAAAGCACTGGATGTTCCGGTGTATGATGTGAAGAAAATGGCTATTGGCAATGGTGAGGAATGGTTAATTAATAAAATCGCAAACCGTAAATGAATTTTAAACAAGCCATAGAACAAATCGGAGGACTGAAATACATAGTCGGGTTGTTGAACATTCGCTCTTCAGCCGGACGAAAATTTCTTTTGTCGTTGCCTTTTCTTACCCAAAAAGATGAGTTGGAAAAGATTTTCGACGAAAGCGAACTTCTATTTGCTAAATGGAACGATGATAACACCCGCCGCGCGTTTTCCGTACTCGAAACTAAACTTTCGCAATTGCGCGATATTTCATCCACACTTCGTCACCTGAAGGAGCGAAACGTGATGGACGATGTGGAACTTTTCGAGATCAAGCATTTTGCATTGTTATCGAATGCCATCAGGGAGATTAAGGAAGAAATGGAGTTGACATATTTCCGTATTCCCGATTTACTGCAAGTAATTGACATTCTCGATCCGGAACAAAAACGCATCCCGCATTTCTACATTTACGACCAGTATTCATCAGAGCTTACCGAACTGCGAAAAAAAATAAATCAAGCTACGCTTTCCGATAAAGAAACGATCCTCTTCGAAACCGAAAAGCTGGAAAACAATATCCGTCGGGAAATTTCGGAAAAACTTCGTCCGCACGCTAAAACAATGCAGCAAGTACTATCGGAGTTGGCACGATTGGACGTGGAGCTCGCGAAAACCGAACAAGTCGTTACACTTTCGCTTTCGAAACCCGATTTTTCATCGGAAAATACGGAAATAAAAGAGATGTTTCATCCCCAGGTGGCATTTGCATTGTCACAGCAAGGCAAAGCATTTCAGAAAATAGATATCGATATCCCGACGCAACCCACACTGATTACCGGTGCCAATATGGCCGGAAAAAGCGTGTTGTTGAAAACCGTGGCATTGATTCAAACAATGGCTCAATTCGGGTTTTATGTACCTGCGGCTTCGGCAAAAATTGTTCCGGTGGAAAAAATATTTATTTCGGCAGGTGACGGGCAAGACGAAATGAACGGACTTTCATCGTTCGCGTCCGAAATGCTTCGGATAAACGAAATGATATCGGCGATAAAAAAAGGCACAAAAGCACTGGTTCTTATCGATGAACTGGCGCGCACCACCAATCCCACCGAAGGAAAAGCCATTGTTTGCGGAATGCTCGATTTTCTTATCGAAAACGGTGTACGATCGCTCATCACCACCCACTACTCCATTCATTTGCCGTGTCGCAAATTAAGAGTAAAAGGATTTATCGAATCAAAAAGCAACGAAAAAATTGATAGCAAAAACATCAACAACTATATCGATTATTCACTCGAAGAAACAACCGATAACGAAGTGCCACACGAAGCGATAAAAATTGCAGAGATAATTGGAGTGGATGACGATATTTTAGAACGAACAAAAAAGTATTTGAAGAAATAATATATGCAAAGCAAATTAGGAATAGACTTTACCAAAGTACAACACGCCCGCGGCATCGCAAAAAATATTGCGGACGGTGTGCAGCGTTTTGTGGACAATTATACCACAGTAGCGGTTGAGCGCACGCTCTGCCGGCTGGTTGGGATCGACAATACCGATGCCGACGGCGTTCCGCTGCCCAACATTTTGGTAGAAGATTTAAAAAACAAAAACGTGCTGGAACACGGCGCACTTTTCTTTATCGGAAACGCCATTATCGAAACCGGAAAATCGCCGCAGCAGATTGCCGAACAAATTTCTGCCGGAGATTTAGACATTACTGCGTTTCCGTTTCGCTCGCAAAGCGAAATCGCAAATGCATTCAAACCCTATATTGATGCGAGTATCAATCAGATAAAGGAACGTCGTAGTAAACGGGAACATTACTTAGAAACCATCGGCGAAGGTAGCCGTCCCTATCTTTACGTGATTGTTGCCACCGGAAACATTTACGAAGATGTGGTGCAGGCGGAAGCCGCTGCACGGCAAGGAGCCGATATTATCGCCGTAATCCGCACAACCGGACAAAGTCTGCTCGACTACGTTCCTTTCGGTGCCACTACCGAAGGTTTTGGCGGTACGTTTGCCACACAGGAAAATTTCCGCATTATGCGTCGTGCACTTGATAAAGTGGGCGAGGAAGTTGGCAGATACATCCGTTTGTGTAATTATTGTTCCGGTTTATGTATGCCGGAGATTGCCGCAATGGGCGCGCTGGAAGGTTTAGACGTGATGCTCAACGATGCGCTTTATGGTATCCTTTTCCGCGACATCAATATGCAACGCACACTGATTGACCAATTTATGTCGCGCGCTATCAACGGCTTCGCCGGAGTAATCATCAACACAGGTGAAGACAATTATCTCACCACCGCCGATGCCGTAGAAGAAGCACACACCGTTCTCGCATCCGACCTGATTAACGAGCAATTGGCACTGCTTGCCGGATTGCCCGAAGAACAAATGGGACTGGGACACGCTTTCGAGATGGATCCCGATTTAGAAAACGGTTTCCTTTTCGAACTCGCACAAGCACAAATGACACGCGAAATTTTCCCCAAAGCGCCGCTAAAATATATGCCACCTACCAAATTTATGACGGGAAATATTTTCCGCGGACACTTGCAAGACGCACTTTTCAATTTAATCGGCGTATGGACATCACAAGGCATCCAATTGCTTGGTATGCCCACCGAAGCCATTCACACACCGTTTATGAGCGACAGATATCTCTCCATCGAAAATGCCAAATACATTTTCAACAATATGCGAAATATTGGCGATGAAGTGGAGTTTAAAAAGGACGGTATCATTCAGAAACGAGCACAGGAAGTACTCGATAAAACCATCGGATTGTTAGAAGAAATTGAAAAAGAAGGGCTTTTCCTCGCACTCGAAAAAGGAATTTTCGGTGGAGTAAAACGCCAAAAAGATGGCGGTAAGGGATTGAGAGGCGTATCGCTGAAAGGGACACATTACTACAATCCGTTTATACCCCTAATGAACCCGAAACTCGAACCCTGTAACCTGTAACCCCACAAACTATGAGCGAAGGACTATATACTACTGAAACAAAAGATTTCGACCAAACACTGGATTTGTCGAAAATAAAACCCTACGGCGACACGATGAACGACGGCAAAACGCAACTCAGTTTCACCCTGCCCGTTCCACCCGGAGATGAAGCCGTTGAAGCCGCAAGACAACTTTTACGACAAATGGGATTCGATAATCCACAAATTGTTTTCCACAAAGAATTAACGAAGGGATTTACCTTTTTCAATTGCTACGGAAGCTATACGCGAAGCGTGGATTTTACTAAAATAAAAGTGCCGAAAGTGGAGTCCGTGAAATGGGATATGAAAGAGACCGATTATTTTATAAAAGAACGCATCGGACGAAAAATTATAGTGGTGGGTGCCAGCACCGGTACCGATGCACATACAGTTGGAATTGATGCCATTATGAATATGAAAGGTTTCGCCGGACGTTTCGGTTTGGAACGCTACGATATGTTTGAGACCTATAACATGGGCAGCCAGGTTCTTAACGAAGAAATCATCGCCAAAGCCATTGAAACAAATGCCGATGCTATGTTGGTTTCGCAAACCGTTACACAAAAAGACGTACACATAAAAAATATGGTCGAATTGGTGGAAATGCTGGAGGCTGAGGGCTTGCGAAACAAACTCATCCTTTGTGCCGGCGGGCCGCGCATTACACACGAGTTAGCAAAAGAACTCGGCTACGACGCCGGCTTCGGAATGAACACGTATGCCGATGACGTAGCATCATTTATCGCACAGGAAATAGAAAGAAGAAAAAATAAATAATTCGGATTGGGGATTTCAGATTTCGGAATATAATCGTTCCAAATCACAAGTCCCAAATCCCATATCCCAAATCAAAATATGGATAAAGAACAAATCAGAGAAGTTATCGCCCGGCGCGTTGCGCTCGAATTAAAAGACGGCGATGTTGTTAACTTGGGAATCGGACTACCCACAATGGTTCCCAATTACCTGAAACCCGATGTGCACGTCGTGCTGCAATCGGAAAACGGGATGATTGGAATGGGAAAATCGCCCGCTCCGGGAGAAGAAGATCCCTATTTTGCCAACGCCGGAGGCGCACCTGTATTACCCAACATCGGCGCAGCTTGTTTCGACAGCGCCACATCGTTTGCCATTATCCGCGGCGGTCACGTGGATGTGAGTGTATTGGGCGCACTACAGGTAGACGAAGAAGGCAATCTTGCCAATTGGAACATTCCCGGCAAAATGGTTCCCGGAATGGGTGGCGCGATGGATTTGCTTACCGGAACCAGAAAAGTGATTCTCGCAATGGAACATACGGCTAAAGGGAACCCTAAAATTATGAAACAATGTACGCTTCCGCTTACTGCCAAAGGACAAGTGGATATGATTGTAACCGAAATGTGCGTTATCGAAGTTACCGATGATGGCCTGCTTGTTACCGAAATTCATCCCGAGTTCACCAAAGAAGATGTACAAGCCGCGACAGAAGCTAACTTGCATTTCAGTGAAAATTTAAAATTGATGAGGGATTTATGAACCCCTCCCCGCTTCGCGGTACTCCCCTTTACCAAAGGGGAGAGTTGCAGGCTATAATAGTAAATTAGTAGCGTTGCGTTAA
>DCEG01000002.1:0-6367 GCA_002316835.1 Bacteroidales bacterium UBA1035
AAAATTAACGCAACGCTACTATAATAGCATCTTTTGGCGCAGGGAAACTAATTTTAACCATAACTATTATTTTTGCACATCTTCATGTGTAATATCATACAATGAAAGTCATAGCCGCTACATCAATCTTATTAATCTAAAATAATTACAACATACTAAAAAAATACTAATTCTCAAGGACTCACTTACATCTAATTATTCAAATGCCATTACATGGAGTTTTATATATTTTGTTTTAACTTGGGGTATTGTTATTAATGGTTGTTTAGAAATTTGTATCCAACAAATTATATTTAAATATTTCTTCAAAAATATAAATCTTAGATAAGATGATAATTAATAAAATTGACTTTTCAACTACAAAAAATGATTTTAATTATTTATCCTGTATCTTTGTAATACTTATTCAAAATAAATGATATGATATTGGCCCATAATTCAACGTCTCTAAAGTATTTACTGGAAAGCAGCCGTGACCTTCAATGGGGATTAACAATAAGTGCAGCTGGTAATCTTCTTATCGAACCAAATACGTCTTATCCTAATTGGAGTCTTCATCCGAATAAATATCTCTTTTTACAAGAAAAAGGTCGGATATTGGATGAATACCAGTTAATTTATATTTCCCAAGGTAAAGGGTATTTTGTTTCTAAAAACTATAAGAAAACCGAAATTCATGCAGGTAACCTTTTTATATTATTTCCTGGTGAGTGGCATAGTTTCGGTCCGGAAAGAAAATCTGGCTGGCATGAACATTAGATTGGATTTAAGGGTTTAAATATCGATCAACGATGTGAAAATGGTTTTTTTGACAAATCAACTCCGGTTTTTAACATAGGGTATAACAGTGAAGTTATCACACTCTATGATAACGCTATAAAAACTGCCCAAGAACAAAAGGCTGGATACCAACAAATGCTTGCAGGTATTGTCAATTATTTGCTTGGGCTTATATATTTCTTAGACAGACAATCTTTATTCGATGAATTAAAGATCGCATCTCGGATGGATCAGGCTAAGTTAATCATGTCAAACAATTTCCACTTGAATATTTCGTCTTATGAAATTGCGGAAAGTTTGTGTATGAGTTATTCTTATTTCAGAAAATTATTTAAAGAATACACGGGATATACTCCTAAACGTTATCTAACGGGATTGAAAATTGAAAAAAGTAAGGAATTGCTTACGACTACCAGTTTGTATTTGAAAGAAATTTCCCTTGCTGTAGGCATTGAAAATGTAGAGCATTTTTGTAATCTATTCAAGAAAAATGTAAAAATCACCCCTACAGCATATCGGAATAAAACCCAGGGAAAATTTAAATGAAGCAAATAATATAACTTGCTTATCATTTATTACATTTTTTTTCTAGAATGAGAAAGTTAAAATTATATTTCTCATCGTATAAAATCACAATAATTATCAACAAAAAATTCAAAATTTATATGCTTTATAGGCAGAAGACATGACTGAGATGATCTGGCAACTTTATTTATTGAAAGAATATAGAATAAATGATTTGTGTTCGGCATAAAAACCTATAATTGATTGTTAAGAATAAAAAAATAGAGTGTTTTTGTATTACAAAGTTGAAACAAAGTTGAAAGAGAAAGTAAATTGTAGTAATGTAATATCTGTGCAATCAGAGTACTTGTAAGCTCCTTAACTTTCAATTCGCTGATAATAGGAGTTATATTTTAATGTGTAAAAACCCCTCCAGAGTCACAACAATACCAAACCAAACAAAAAGGATTTCACCACGAAATCCTTTTTTTGTATTTTTGCACTTTAATTTAAAAGAATAATGGAAATTTCAAGCAAGTATAACCCTGCAGAGGTAGAAGACAAGTGGTATAAATACTGGATGGAGAACAAATTGTTCCACTCCGAACCCGATGAGCATGAGCCGTATACAGTTGTAATTCCACCACCAAACGTTACCGGAATCCTACATATGGGACACATGCTCAACAATACCATTCAGGATATATTGGTGCGTCGCGCACGAATGCAGGGGAAAAATGCTTGCTGGGTTCCCGGAACCGACCACGCATCCATTGCCACCGAAGCCAAAGTGGTTGGCAAACTTGCTTCCGAAGGAATAAAAAAGTCCGATCTTTCGCGTGAAGAGTTTCTATCTCATGCTTGGGACTGGACACACAAACATGGCGGGATGATTTTGGAGCAGTTAAAGAAATTGGGCGCATCATGCGACTGGGACAGAACATGCTTTACCATGGACGAGATCCGCTCAAAAAGCGTGCTCAAAGTATTTGTAGATTTATACGAAAAAGGACTTATTTATCGTGGTGTGCGCATGGTAAACTGGGATCCGCAGGCACTCACAGCATTATCCGACGAGGAAGTGGTGCACAAGGAAGTGAACGGAAAGCTTTATTACCTACGGTACAAGATAGAAGGCGAAGGCGCCTATGCCATCGTTGCTACCACTCGCCCCGAAACCATTATGGGCGACACGGCAATGTGTATCCACCCCGATAATCCTAAAACGGCGCACTTGAAGGGCAAGAAAGTAATCGTTCCGCTCATCAATCGAGTAATCCCCGTTATCGAAGACGAATACGTGGATATGGAGTTTGGAACAGGATGCCTGAAAGTAACTCCTGCTCACGATGTTAACGACTACGTTTTGGGTGAAAAGTATAATCTCCCGTCCATCGATATATTTAACGATAACGGCACTTTAAACGAGCACGGCGCAATGTATGCCGGAATGGACAGATTTGATGCCCGAAAGAAGATTGAAATCGACCTTGATAGCGCAGGACTTATCGAAAAGACAGAACCTTACACCAACAAAGTAGGTTTTTCGGAACGAACCAACGTTGCTATCGAGCCCAAACTTTCGATGCAATGGTTTTTGAAAATGGAAGACATCGCCAAACCCGCTCTCGATGCAGTTGAGAATGACACCATTAAATTCCATCCCGCGAAATACAAAAACACGTATCGCCACTGGATGGAAAATATCAAAGATTGGTGCATCAGCCGACAGTTGTGGTGGGGGCATCAGATTCCGGCGTATTATCTTCCCAAAGGCGGATTTGTAGTGGGTGAAACCAAAGAAAAAGCCTTCGAAAAGGCACAAAAAATAGCGGATTATCCCATTTCTATAGATGATTTACGTCAAGACGAAGATTGTCTCGATACGTGGTTTTCATCGTGGTTGTGGCCTATTTCCGTTTTCGACGGCATCAATCGTCCCGATAATCAGGATATCAACTACTATTATCCTACAAACGATTTAGTTACCGGCCCCGATATTATTTTCTTCTGGGTCGCCCGAATGATTATGTCGGGCTATGAATATCGCAATGCGCCCTGTTTCAACAACGTGTATTTCACGGGAATCGTTCGCGATATTCAGGGTAGAAAAATGTCGAAACAACTGGGTAACTCGCCCGACCCCATCGAACTGATGGAAAAACACGGCGCCGATGGCGTGCGGATGGGTATGCTGCTGGCTTCCTCGGCAGGAAACGATTTGCTTTTCGATGAATCGCTCTGCGAACAAGGCCGGAACTTCAACAACAAGATTTGGAATGCTTTCCGATTAGTGAAAGGCTGGGACGTGAGTGACAAGATTGAACAACCCGAAACAGCGAAAATCGCCATCGAGTGGTTTGAAAATGTAATGTTGAAAACCATTGCCGAAATGGACGATTTATTCTCAAAATACCGCCTGTCGGAAGCTTTGATGACGGTTTACAAACTGTTTTGGGACGAGTTCTCGTCGTGGTATCTCGAACTGGTGAAACCGGCTTATCAACAACCTATCGATAAGGCTACTTATGAAGCCACTCTTGCGTTCTTCGATAGTCTACTACGTTTGCTTCACCCATTTATGCCATTCATCACCGAAGAGCTTTGGCAAGCGTTGGTTCAGCGTGAACCGGGTGAAAGCATTATGGTTTCTGCACTTCCGAAAGCCGGAAAAGTGGATGAAAAACTGATTGCAGACTTCGAAACCACCAAGCAAATTATCGCCGGTGTGCGCACCATTCGTTTGCAAAAAAATATCCCCAACAAAGATGAATTACTGTTGCAGGTAATCGGAAACCACGATAACCGGTTTGACCCGGCAATTGTGAAAATGGCAAACCTGACGTCCATCGAAAGTGTATCGGAAAAAGTTGGCGGCGCCATGGGTTTTTTGGTAGGAACAACTGAATTTGCCGTTCCGATGAGCGATAAGATAGATGTGGAAGCCGAACTGAAAAAACTAGAAACCGAACTCGTTTACGAAGAAGGATTTTTGCAGTCGGTACTCAAAAAACTGAGTAATGAACGATTTGTGCAAAACGCGAAACCCGAAATTGTAGAAAACGAGCGCAAAAAACAAGCCGATGCCGAAAATAGAATTGCGATGTTGAAGGAGAATATTAAGGCGCTATCCGCACAACAGTGATAAACCATCGGATGGGAATAAATGCAAAAACTCATTTCATATATCTCTACTCAAATCGATGAAAAGATATCCTCATTCCGTTCCGTTTCCGGCGGTGATATCTCTTCGGCATATCTTCTTGAAACCAAAACGCGAAAGTTTTTCCTGAAAGTTAATTCAAAATCGTTTGCATTAACCATGTTCCACGCGGAGCAGAAAGGCTTGCAAGCCATTGAAGAAACACAAACCATTGCCGTTCCTCACGTTCATCTGGTAGATTCGGTTGAAAATAAATCGTTTTTGCTGATGGATTTTGTGGAAAGCAAACGCCCCGATACATCCGATTTTCAACTACTGGGAGAGCAATTGGCAAAACTGCATCAATGTACTCAACCGGATTTCGGATTTCTGAACGATAACTTCATCGGCAGCCTGTCTCAATCCAATATGCCACATAACAATTGGGCAGAGTTTTATTGGCGTGAGCGTATCCTTCCACAACTTCAACTCGCACACAAAAGTCGCTTGCTTTCTTCATCTGAAATCCCAACTGAAGAAAAAGCCGTTGAAGTGTTCAACAAAATCTTCGGAAACGTAATGCCATCCCTCGTTCACGGCGATTTGTGGGGTGGAAATTACCTCATTGCCACCGACGGCACTCCTTATCTTATCGACCCTGCCGCATACTACGGCCATTCGATGGTGGACATCGCCATGAGTAAGCTTTTCGGCGGTTTCGGCCAATCGTTTTACGATGCCTATCACGAAATTATCCCAAAGACGGAAAATTATTCCCAACAAATCGAACTTTACCAGTTGTATTATCTGCTTGTGCATCTGAATTTATTCGGAGGCGGATATTATTCCGGCGTTTCGTCCATATTAAGAAGATATTTCTAACCTTATATAGGCGATTTTATTGCCGCTAATTAATTATCGGCAATAGATAAGGATGGGATTATGCTCCTACACCATTTTATGCAATAGATTAGTTTCGGATTATGCCGACAAATAATTGTCGGTAGTAGCAAATACTCGGAATATGCCGATATTGTATTTCCGGCAATATCTTTTAATTTGATAGTGCGCACAGAATACTACCGGCAATAATATTCTCTTTTTGTTACCTGTCTTTCAACAAAATTGTATATTTTTGCAACAATGAGGAACTAAATCTTAACAAATTACTATGGTCACAACACCCGAAAAGGCAAACGAGCCAACCTTCGTCCGGTTTGCTCCCAACGACATATACGCCGGACTGGCGCGTAATAACGCCGACGTTGCAGCCAACGAGGCAAAAGGCATCGTGAACGTGCGGAATATTTTATATAAACCCACCGGAACTGTTTTTTTGGATACTTTCATCGCCAATTTGCACCAATATGGTTACCAATTGCACGGATTTCATGCGCAACGGCTGGGTGTGGACGAACGCGAGTTGAGCGCCACGCTTCACGTGCTCACCGGCATGTACTACCGCGAGTTTGTTGAAAGTTACTTCCTGCCGATCATCGAAGACCTTTACAATATCTATCCCAAACACATGAAATGGATTTCGGAAACGCTGGGTTTTCGCTCCTACTCCGGGTTTTACAGGTACGGCGTGCGCCACGGAAAGAAAAAATGGTTCAGATACGGTTTTAATTACGAATACGAACAACGGATGAAAAAAAAGCCGGTTGAGCCGTCTTTGTGAGAAAATAATATGCTGAAAATGATTCGAAAAATAATGCCCCTTAGATTGCTCTTAAAGCTACGTCTTTTATTCACGTTTTACCGATATTTTATATGGGTATCCGTCTTTATTGATGCCGCCTGCATGTATTTTCTGTGGAAAAACGGGATAGAAGCCTACAAAATGTTGTTTTGGCTCAAAATATTCTCCATGGGCGCATCTTTTTATTTGGTCAACGAGTATCGGAAGCAAGAGTATTATTATTTCCACAACTTTGGATT
>DCEG01000002.1:6544-12749 GCA_002316835.1 Bacteroidales bacterium UBA1035
CTTTGGATTATTACGCTCGCATTTGATTTACTGCTGTTTTTCGGTTTAATGATCTTAGCCTATCAATTCAGATGAAACACACGTTGGAAATAAGCGGAATGCGGTTGTTATTCGGAGAAAGGCTTATTCTCTCGGATGTTTACCTGAGAATTGAAACCGGAGATGCTATTGGACTTTTGGGCAGAAACGGATGTGGAAAAACGTGTTTGATGCGCGGCGCTTACGGAACATTGAAGTGTGAAAAGTCCGTCATTATCGATGATATTTCGCTTTATGAAGCCTACAAAAAGCCCGATTTGATGCAATACCTGCCGCAACATCACTTCATTCCAAAATGGCTCACGTTGAAACGGGTTTTTCGTGATTTTGGTATCGATTTTATACCTTTTTCAGAATTGTTTCCGGTATTTCAACATCGGGAAAATACAAAAATCGGTCATCTTTCGGGCGGAATGTATCGACTGGTGGAATTATACGTTATCATCAAATCCGATACGAAATTTGTGTTGCTCGATGAGCCTTTCACGCACATCAGTCCCGTGCAAATAGAAACTATTCAGTCCGTTATTGAAGAAGAGCGTTCCCGCAAAGGTTTTTTGATTACCGACCACCTGTTTAAACGTATTCAGGAATCTTGCAATCAAACGTACTTGCTCCTAAACGGGAAAACCCATACGGTGGAAAACGAAAACGATTTGAAAAGGTTGGGATATGTTTCTTTTGAATAGCGCACGGCGGTTTTGCACCGCCCTGCTCGTATTTCGTTTTTTCCGCTAAGCGGATTGAAACCGCTGAGCAGATCAGTAATTATTCCACTTTAAACCTGCTGACCAACGAATTTCCCATTTCATCTACTACCGTCACTACATGTTCTCCCGCATCGGGCGAAAGTTCCATTTGATGCACATCGGACGTTTCGCCGATGTATTCGTTATCCAAATGCCAGAAAACGCGTATCGAAGGATTTCGATGTGCCAGTTCAAAAACCGCTTTTCCGCGCGAACCGTCTAACTGTTTGGTGATTTTAATAATGGAGTTGGGATAAGGATAAATAAACTGCATCAACTCTCCCGATGCACCATCTCGACATTCGGGAGAAAACGGCGGTAGCGACCGATACGCGGGATGTTGCTGCTTGTAGTACCACTCCCACGATGGCGGCAGCACAAACCACGGAACCGAACGAATTCCTCTGCCTGCAGCACAATGTTCGTAAACCCGATAACGCTCGTCTTCCGATACGTGAACAAGCTTGTGATAGTTACAAACGTTTCCCTGCACCGCTTTCATCGGAGCCAAAATAGTATCTGCCGATGAAGGCGGACAATGCAATCCCAGCAGGCATCCGCTCTCGCGACAAACAACCACTTCCGTTAAATCGGCATAAGGCGTTTCGAACCACGATGTAGGCGGCAACAAGTTGAACAAATCGAACATCACTTGCGCCGACGTGCGTGCGCCTGTTAATCCCGGACGGCCTTCGCCACTCGCGTTTCCCGTCCACACCGCTACTAAATATTTCGGCGTAACGCCCACCGCCCACGCATCGCGAAACCCGAAACTCGTGCCTGTCTTCCACGCCACTTTCCGCATCGAAGGGATAAATTGCCAGTCAATTTCCTCGGGACGGTTGACGTTGGTCAGCGCTTCCAGTGTCAGCCACGCGGCACCGACACCAAACGTAGAGACGCGATTAATCGCGTCTCTATCACGCATCAGTTGAAATTCATTATTCGGTGAATCAGCAACAGCGTGCGCCATATCCGCATACGCCTGCGCTACATCCCACAACGTGCCTTCCGCGCCGCCCAAAATAAGCGAAAGTCCGTAATATTCGGCAGGGCGATTTAATGTCGGCAGTCCGGTTTTCTTCAAAAAATCGTAAAATTTAGGCACTCCGTATCGGCGCAATGAAACCACCGACGGGACATTCAGCGAACGTGCCAGCGCTTCATCGGCATGAACGGCTCCGTCGTATTGCAAACTGAAATTTTTAGGCGAAAAACCGCCCACGTTGATGGGGATATCGGGTAACAGCTCGGTAGGCAAAAGCACGCCCTCCTGCAACATAGCGCAGTAAAGAAACGGTTTAAGGATACTGCCCGTACTTCGTGGCGATTGAATAACATCCACCTGGTTTCCCGATTGCTGATTACTGAAATTTACATTTCCGATATACGAAAGGACTTCGTTTTTCTCTAAATCGACTATCAAAGCTGCCAGATTCAGGATGTTGTTTTGCGAAAACTCGGTGTTCCAGCGTTCCAACACATCGTCGGCCTGAAGCTGCAAACCTTTGTCTATGGTAGATTGCACGTGCGTTCCCGCTTGAGACAAATAAAGCCGCGTAACCAAGTGCGGAGCAATTTTGGGTAGTGGGTGCGGGGTTTCGGGCAACGGTTCGGCGGTTGCCAACGTATAATCGGTTTCAGAAATAGTACCCGCAGCAAGCAATTTTTGGAGCAAACGGTTTCGTTTGGTAAGCAATCCGTCCCGATTTTTCCCAAAGTGCATCAACGACGGCGAATTGGGTAAAACGGCCAGCGTGGCCGCTTCTGCCCACGAGAGAGAGCGGGCATCGTGCCCGAAATAACGCCAGGCAGCCGCATCAATTCCAACCACGTTTCCACCCATCGGCGCGTGGGAAGCGTACAGCGCGATAATTCGTTTTTTGGAGTGCGACAGTTCCAATCGCGTAGCGAGAATAATTTCAATAAACTTCTCGAAGTAGGTGCGTCTGTTTTTCCGCATCAACCGTACGGTTTGCATCGTGAGGGTACTTCCGCCGCTCACTACCCTTCCCGTTTTGATATTTTGCACCATCGCACGCCCCAGCGATACCGGATTCACACCGGGATGATACCGAAAATAGCGGTCTTCAAACGCCATCAGACAGGTTTTATATTTATCGGGAACGCTATCGGTTGGCGGAAATCGCCACTGCCCGTCCGATGCGATGCGCGCGCCCAACAACTCGCCGTTTCGGTCTGTAACTAATGTGCTGTAAGGCGTATCGAATAACGGACTGGGAAGGGAAAAGATGTACCAAATCAACAGGAGGGTGCTGATGAATAGGATTATTTTTTTCCATCGGTTTAGGGATAGAAATTTGTCGTATATTCGAATTTTCTTTTTCAAATCGTACAAAGACGTTTATTTATCATTCATTGCCACTTCATTTATGGCGTGAGTTCAATGTGTTCACAAGAATAGGCTTTAGCCGAAATTTATCATTGTAAACTTAGGCTAAAGCCGGTTGAATTTGAATTTCATTCCACGAGTTAAAACTCGTGGTTATTAATGAATTTAAAATCGTGAATCCGAAGTCGGAATTCGTAAATTATTCCACAATTTCCACCCACATCCCGCTCGTTCGCGCCTGTTCGCGCGGTTCGTACATTGCCTGGCACGAAACGGCGGGCAGGTAATAATTACCCCGATACGCCGCCTGCAACCTCACGCGGAACGTGGTCGATTGTCCTGCACCGAGGTTGAAATACGTCAGCACGCGGTCATCGCGGATATCGCGATAATTGTATTTTTCGGTGGACGATTGTGTTCCCATAAGGCGTTCATTGAAAATCTCCCAACCCGACGGGAAAATCTGCACCAATGCCAAATCGGTAAACGATTCTTCCACCGAATTCTGCACAGTAACCACGGCGGTAAATTCCGTTCCCTGTTTCAACGATTTCACATCTATCGGTTTGCCTGCGGCATCGAGATAGTTAACCGACAACCGCAACGAACCTGCCGTAGCCCGAAGCGTGTCCACCAACGGCTGTGTAAAAGCGGTAAGCCGGGCATACACCTTGCCTTTACCTTTGTTGGAAACCTGTATCGATTGCTTGGGAGCCGTTTTCAAATCCACCTGATGGAAAGCCTGCGGCGTATTCACGGCAGTCATTTTCTTTCCGTTGAGTGTCCAATCCACATTGATGTTTCCAGCGCCCATTTTCTCTGCCAGTTGCGCCATTGCCGTCAACCCGAACGCTACGGTTTGCGTGGAAATATAATCGGACGAAAGCGCCCGTGATACATCCTGAGCCAACTGCAACGCTTTCTCAATATTTCCCAGCAGCAGATGCGTTTGCATAATCATTGCCTTGTCGCGTGCCGCAGATCCATACGTATCGTTATTGAAACTATAATCGTTCACATCGTCCGAGGCATTGAAAACAAGCGAATTTGCCACATCCGGCTTCCCTGCCAACGCATAAGCTGCTGCCAATCGCCATTTCGCCTGTAAATCCAGTTCCTCAATTTCACGCATCCGGTTCATAGCACCGAGTTCGGCGTTTTCACTCAACGCCAGCGCATACAACCGATAAGCCTGTTGCAGCTCGGTCATCGAAATTCCGTAATAACCCCGATAAGCATCGGTACGTGTCCAGCTTCGTGCCAGTTTTTGTTGAAACCCAACCCATCGGTCAATCACGTTTTGCGATACGTCGAAGCCTTTGTTTTTGGCTTCAACCAGAAAATGCCCTGCATACGTTGATGCCCATTCCGACGCATAATTCTGTCCCGACCAATAGATAAATCCTCCGTCCGACAGTTGTCGCGAGGACAAAATCTGAATGACCGAAGCAATTTTTTTGTTTGTCAGTTCTTTTTCCGTATCCGAAAGCGAAATGAAATTGCCGAGATACAATAGCGGAAAACCTTGTGAAGTAACCTGCTCGGTGCATCCGTGCGGATATTCTGCCAAATAAGATAAGTTTTTATTCAGGTTGACACTTGGAATGCGCGACAACTCCAGTTTAGCCCAGTCGGTGGGATTTACGTTTTCCGGATTGAGCGTTAGCTGCGCGTTTCCGTTCGGGTCGATAAGTGCCGATTGGCTGATGACAACAGGCGGGTTTGGGTTGCGGATGCCGATATCGATGGTTTCCGACATCGATTCTCCCCCACCCGATGCTTTTATCCTGACCTGCTCGGCTCCGATTCTATTCTCGGCTTTCAGCTTAAAGTAAACGATTTTATCGCCTACGGCGTTGAATGAAACCGATTGCTTTGTTTGTCCCTGCGGCTTCAGCAAGCCATCTGTTTCAACAGAAACCTGCACGTTTTTCACTTTCTTGTCCATCGCAAAAACGTTAACCGGCAGCCAGACTTCTTCGCCCGGCCCCACCACGCGCGGAAGCGTGCTAAGTGTCATCAACGCGTTTTTCACGGCAACCGTCTTTTCGGTGCTGCCGTATGCGCCGTTTCCTCCTGCAACTACCATTACGCGAACCGAACCCACGTAGGGCGGAAGTTTTATTTTGTGCGTTTTGGTTTCTCCGCCTTTAATCGTAAACGGGCCAAGGAATTTAACTACGGGTTTAAAGCGGTTTACTTTATCGCTTGACGCCTTCAACGCCTCATCACCACCAATACTCAGCAGCGGCCCAATCATTCCGGTATTTGCTCCCAGCACACGGTCAAACAAATCCCAGGTGCGTACACCAAGCGCTTCGCGGGCGTAAAACTCGCTCCATGCATTGGGTGTCTTAAACGAGGTAAGGTCAAGCAATCCTTCGTCCACAATGGCAAGCGTGTAAGTCATCGGTTTTTTGGTTTTCTCCGAAACCGAAACCGTAAATTCTTTTTCGGGACTCAACTCGTTTGGCATTTGTATTGCGGGTTGCAACTTGCTGTTTTTATCCTCTACGTTTATATTTCTCACTCCGTATAAGCGGATGGGCAAATCGTTTTCGGTTTGTGCGTGCGGCTGAAGCAGCGTGATGAAAAGATAGAAATTGGGATTCATCTCTTCGGTAATCTTGAAACGATATTCGGTATCAGCGGTTTCGGAAGTTTTTATCCACTCTTTTTGAATAATGCGCGAGCCGTTTTCGATACTTATTAAAGCGCGTCCCGAAGAACTTTGTGGAATCACAACCGTTGCCGTTTCGCCCACGGCGTATGTTTGTTTGTCGGTAGAGAACGAGAGCATCGTCAAGCCGTTCGGGTCGGTTTTATTGGAACGCCCGTGTGTCGATGCCCAATCCACATAAAAAACGGTTCCTGTAGTGTGCCCGCTTTCGGTATCTTTTACCAGAATCAGGTAGCGCCCCCAATCGGGATAATCGACCTGAAAACTCACATTTCCGCTTCCGCCCGATGTCGAAATCACACCGCGAGAAACGGGCGAAACTGCCGTGTTGTTCACATACGAACCTAAATCTTCTTCGGAGCTGTTCCACCACCACGACCAGTT
>DCEG01000002.1:12902-24794 GCA_002316835.1 Bacteroidales bacterium UBA1035
CTGTTCCACCACCACGACCAGTTGAGCTTGTAGATTTTATATTCCACATTGCTGCGCGACACCTTTTTCCCATATGGATTTACGGTAACCACATCGAAAACGATGGGCTTGTCCGTTTCCAGAAAACCCGATGCTCCAGGCTCCGGTGTTTTTACTCCGGCATACACGCTGTAAGGCGAATAATACGCGGTTTGCGCATAAAAACTCATATCGCCACCGGTTTCAAAAACGCGCGACACGATATTTCCCCTCAACATCCCCGGCGCGGCTTCGGCAACCGGAATTTTGGAATTAACGCCTGCCACACCCGATGCATTGAGCGTTCCTTCGAACAATTTATAGCTGTTGGTTTCGAACTTGAAAAGCGGATTATTGAACACATAATTTTTATAACCCGCAAACGGATTTTCGGCGCGTGAAAGCGTGATTTCCACCTCCGATTTCAGATTGGATGCCGGTGCGCCGTGCAGCCATTGCGATGTGAGTGTTCCCGAGAAAACGCCTCTGCTCGCATCGATGATGGAATCGGTTTCCAAACGAACTTTCAATCGGTTTGGCTTTACGGTTTCTATGCGCAGCGGCTTGTAGAACGATGTGCCGCCCACTTTCACATACGACTGCCACACACCGGTGGGAGCCGAAGGGTCTGTGGTAATTTGGAACGTATAAAATCCGTTTTCGCCCTTGGTTTTCACTTGACGATGATAAAATTGGCGTGTGGGCGTGTACACTTCCAGCGTAACGGGGTGTCCCTCGGGTAGCTTTTTCGCTTTGTCTTCCAATATGAACGACAAGTAAATGGTGTCGCCGGGACGCCAAACGCCACGCTCGCCATACACGTAGCCTTTCAGTCCTTTTTGTATTTCTTTTCCGCTCACATCGAAATTGCTGAGTGAAAGCGACAACTCTTCCTTCACTTCCAGGTAGCCGATATCTTTACCGTTGGCAGCGGTAACCACAAACGGACGGCCGTTTTTATATTCAATTTCGGCAAAGCCCTGTCCGTCGGTTTTTCCTTTTCCTATGGCTTGCATCTGGTAGTTATACACCGTTACATCGGCTCCGGAAAGGGGCGATGTGGAAAGAATATCGGTAACGGCAACCGTGATTTTATTCCCGTTTCCGCCTTTGGCAATAATTCCCACGTTAGACGCCATAACCGTGGTTTCGATGATGCGGTCGCGGTTCATGTAATAGGTGGGTTTGCACGGGTCGTCACGGTCTTCCCAGTTATATTCTTCCCAATCGATGGGTTCATAATAATACGGCGATGTTTCGTCCCAAACCGCCTCATCTTCTTCGCTGATGGTTTCATCATCAAAATTGCGCATCGAAGTGCTGTTAGGAATTTGGGGCATCGTTCCGCCGCAATTGAAAAGCGAGTAATCGGATTTCATGGAGAGCTGTACCATATAAATTGCTCCCGGGTCTTCGCTAATCATCGGAGCCAGATCGATGGAGAAATTGTTCCAACGCGTTAAATCCAACGTTTTATCGGCATCTAAGCGGATTTGTTTCTTTTTTATCAGTCGTCCGAAACGCCGCACTTCACTATTCGAGTTGCTGTTCATCGAATTCGATTGCAGGTAATAAAGTATGTTATTCTGATAAATTTTTATCACTTTCACATCCACCGCCCATAAATTTACGGCACTAAACGGAAGCACCAATTGTGAGGAATTGGGCAGGATATTTCCGCTTTTCTCCATTTTTATCTGCGGTTTCTCGCTTTCGGGCTGAAGTTGATAGGTATAATCTTTTATAAGGGCCAAGTTTTCGAAATTCCGCAACCCTTGATGGATTTGCAACGTAATCTCTTCACGCGGAAAAGTTTCGGGATATATTTTCAATACGTTTTTATCGATTTGATACGTGAAATTACTGATTCCCGAGGGAACAACCAATCCCTGAATGTCCTGGTCTTGAGACAATGGACTGCTGAAAGCGATGCGAATATGAGGAGTGGCATCATTCATCATGCGCACATCGATTACCTGAAATTCGGTTTCGGGCAACGGAGGAAATTCAATGGTAAAACTTTCGCGTTTCTTTGCTCCGATAGCGTTTCCGTTTACTGTGAGCTCGTAACTTTCCGCTTTATTTGTCCGCAGCAAACTGTCTATCGAAACCTGATAGGCCCCGTCTGAGACCGTTTTTACATTCACTTTTGCTTCGCGATTAGCTCCTTTCAGTTCAAAAATTCCGGCAATTTTCTCAGGCGATTCGTTGTTGGCCAACCGCAACGTGCCCGTTACAGAATTCCATTTCAGGTCACTGATACTCATTGGTGAATAAGGCAACAGATCGAATGAAAAGTTTTGTTCGTTTACCTTGAAATAGAAATTGAATGTCTTGAATTTCGGCTCCACTTTCAGCGCTTTATCTAAATGAAATTTAGCCTTGTATTCTTTTCCGGGCTTTAATTGTCCGGCATCGGGAACAAAGCGTATGGTTCTGGAATTTATCCAATACGTTTTTCCTTTAATAGAAGGCGAAAACGAGAAAAATTTCTCTTGCGTTTCGGCATTCAATTCAACAGCGGGCAACTCTTGTGCCAATTCAATTTCGATGTACGAATCGGGCGAAATATTGCCATACGTAAATGCCACTATGTATCGGGCAAATTCCGGGTCAATCTTGTTTGAATCCTGCTTGCAGGACACAAACACAGCGAAAATCATTATGCAAATAAATGCAACGTAGCTGTAAAGGTGTACTTGTTTTTTCATATCGATAGTTTTTTTCTGAAGATTCTTAATTGTGTGATTTTTTAATAGAGATTTGTTCTGAAATTATGACCAAAGTCAGAACTCCAAATAGGGTTCGATTCGAAAAATATCATCCGACGTAAATTCATCTAGCATTCCCAATTCATTTACAGACAATATATTGCCTTTCTTTTTTCGCAGGTTCATAATTGCCTGAACTTGTTTGTAATTGAGATACGGATGACTCAATAGCTCTTTAAATTCCAACTTATTGATTTGGAGTTTTTTGAAATTTTCGTCTGCCTGAACGTAGGGCGAAATGCGCGAAAACATTTCATTGTCAATTCCGTAAACTTCCCTGAGTTGGTCAACCGAAACAAAACCACCCAACAAACTCTGGTATTTCACAATTCGCGAAGCGAAAGAACTGCCTATACCGGGAACTTTTTTCCATTCGGCTGTATCGATAGAATTCAGAGGAATCGTTTCGCCTGCGGCGAGTTTTTCTGCTTTTGGAAAGGGAGTGTAGTTGCTGCGGGTATTTTCTGTAGAGGGACTTTGGGAAATAGATTGTCTTTCGATTCGCTCATAATTCGTCGAAACTTCGTTATCTATCTCTTGATAACTCGCACTTTCTTGTATTCTCAAATTTTTCTGAAATTCCTCGAATGCTTTTACCAGCGAATCGTTCTGTGCAAAATTGATTTCCCTGCTGTTGCGCTGTGATAACATCAGGTTAAAAATGAGCGTTAACACAATCAGAACAAGCAGTAAGATAATTGCTAATTTTTCGCCTTTCTGATAATATAGAAAATCCTTCCAACGCATAAACGGCAGCATTTCTAAATCGTAAAGATAAAAATTATTTACCCGAAAGTATTACCTTTGACAAAATAATTGTGAAATGCTTTTGTTATGGTGCTGAATTACATCTGGATTGCCTTTTTTATCATCGCTTTTGTTGTTGCCCTGGCTAAACTTATTTTCTTAGGCGATGTGAATGTATTTACCGAAATAATGAACTCCACTTACGATTCTGCCAAAACCGGCTTCGAAATTTCTTTGGGATTAACGGGCGTTCTCTCGCTTTGGCTGGGCGTGATGAAAATTGGCGAGCGTGGCGGAATGATCGATTTGTTTTCGCGAGGTGTGGCACCATTATTCTCCAAACTTTTTCCCGATATCCCCAAAGGACATCCGGCGTCGGGGTCCATTTTAATGAACGTTTCAGCCAATATGCTTGGTTTGGACAACGCTGCCACACCGTTTGGGCTGAAAGCGATGCAGGAACTGCAGGAGATAAATCCAAATAAAGATCAGGCATCCAACCCGATGATCATGTTTTTGGTAATGAACGCATCAGGATTGACATTGATTCCCGTTACCGTGATGGTTTACCGCGCACAACTAGGCGCCGCCAATCCGGCCGATGTGTTTATTCCGATTATGATCGCCACGTTTGTGGCAACACTCGTAGGCGTTATTGCGGTTTGTCTTAAGCAAAAAATCAATATTTTCAATAAAGCTATTATGGGCTTTTTCCTCGGTATGTTGGCCATTATTATGGGAACCATTTTCGCTTTCAACTCCATGCCGCAGGAAAAGGCAAATATCGTTTCAGGACTTATTGCCAATATAATTCTGCTTTCCGTGATTGTTATTTTTATCGTAATCTCGATGCGGAAAAAGGTCAATATTTTTGAATCGTTTATCGATGGAGCTAAAGACGGATTTAAAACTGCCGTTACCATCATTCCATATCTGATTGCTATTCTTGTCGGAATTGGTGTTTTTCGTGCATCGGGCGCGATGGATTTTCTGATGGACGGTTTGCGTAGTTTAGTGGCGCTTACCGGATCGGATACCCGTTGGGTGGACGGAATGCCGACAGCGATAATGAAACCATTGAGCGGAAGTGGTGCACGCGGAATGATGATCGATGCGATGAAAACTTTCGGAGCCGATTCTTTCGCCGGACGATTATCGGCAGTTCTCCAAGGCGCCACAGACACTACATTCTATATTGTTGCTGTTTACTACGGAGCCGTGAACATCAAAAACAGTCGCTATACCGTTTCCTATGCGCTTTTGGCGGATTTGGCGGGCGTTATCGCGGCAATATTTGTAGCCTACCTCTTCTTTGGGTAAGAAATAATCGATTCTCCACGTGAATAAAAGTTAAAAATATGGCAATTACATTTCAGGCAGAAGATATCAGTTTTCCAAAAATTAAAAGACAGGTTACAAAAAATTGGATTAAACTTGTTGCCGAAAATCACGGCAAAAAAATCGGTGAGGTGAATTATCTTTTTTGTACCGATGAAAAAATTCTTGAGATAAATAATCAATATCTCTCGCACGATTATTATACCGATATCATTACGTTCGATTATTCCGAAGGAAATAACATATCGGGCGATATTTTTATCAGTTTAGATACAGTTCGTACGAATTCACAAAAGTATAACACCGATTTTATGGAAGAACTGCATCGGGTAATCATCCATGGAATTCTACATTTATGCGGTGTTGACGATAAAACTGAAACCGATTCCCTTAAAATGAGAGAAGCAGAAAACAGCGCTTTAAAACAACTAAATATATAATTCAACAACTTCTTTTCCAGTAATATACTTTTGGAAACAAACAAATGTTAATCAAATAAAATTAATAGTATGTCTACCCAGTTTTCTTTTATGTTTTACAACACCGAAAATTTTTATGATACCATCGATGATCCAGATATAATGGATAGTGAGTTCACTCCAAAGGGCAGGTTAAGATGGGATGAAAAAAAATTTAACGATAAAGTGGACAAGTTAACATTTGTAATTCAAGACATTGTAAAACCGGAAATTCCCGACATCATTGGCTTAGCCGAAATTGAAAATAAAACTGTAATGATGAGTATCATCGACAGTTTACAAAGAAAAGGAATGCCTCATTACAGTTTCGTTCATTACGACAGTCCAGATGAACGCGGTGCCGATGTAGCCATGATTTACAACACACAATCGTTTATCGTGCTTGAGTCCACGCCCGTTGTAGTTCATCTTCCTGGAATTGAAGACCGCACGCGTGATATTCTCTATGTGAAAGGCAAAACCATGTTTGACGAAATATTTCATATTTTCATCGTTCATTTTCCATCACGCAGGGAAGGCACAGACAGATCAGAACGCAGGCGATATTTTGTTGCAAGTGAGTTACACAACGCGGTTTACAAAGTGCTGAGTCAAAATCCCGATGAAAATGTACTTATCATGGGCGATTTCAACGATACACCGGACGATAACAGTATTGACGAAGTGCTCGGAGCGCAAAAATCATTCGAGAACATACTGAACTTAAAACTTTACAACCTGACCTACCCAAGACATAAAAAGGGTATTGGCTCAACCTACCATAAAGGTTGGCTGCTGTTTGACCAGTTTATTGTTTCGGGTAATATGCTTCTTTCCGATAAGTTCGACTGTAAACCGGGATATGCGGATGTTTTCAATCCGAAATACCTCTTGCATTTCGATAAAAAAGGCCGGGTAAATACCAACAGAACCTATCGAAATCACTATACTGGCGGTTATAGCGACCATTTGCCTATCTACCTGAAGATCTATACCAAATAAGTTTATTTTCACTCAATTAACATCTTGTTAATACGTTAGCTCCTTCTTTTTTTGTATATTTGCACCCGCAAAATATAAAGATGGATTTCAAGTACGACATAATTGTGGTAGGTGCCGGGCACGCCGGATGCGAAGCAGCCACGGCAGCAGCCAATCTAGGCTCGAAGACATTGCTCATAACAATGGATATGAATAAAATTGCCCAAATGAGCTGTAATCCTGCTGTAGGAGGTATCGCTAAAGGACAGATTGTGCGCGAAATTGACGCATTGGGCGGGCAAATGGGAATAGTCAGCGACAAAACTGCTATACAATTCCGTATGCTTAACCGTTCCAAAGGCCCTGCAATGTGGAGTCCGCGCGTGCAAAGCGATCGTGCGAAATTCATCGATACATGGCGTTCGATTATCGAAAACACGCCCAACCTCTACATGTGGCAGGATACCGTTACGCATCTTTTTTTCGAGAACGGAGCAGTTACTGGTGTGAAAACACGTATGGGAGTTGAGTTTTTTGCAAAATCCATTATTCTTACCAACGGAACATTTCTAAACGGATTAATCCATATAGGTAAAGTGCAGATTGGCGGCGGGCGAATGTCGGAACCGGCTTCTTTCGGGATGACAGAGCAACTTCAAGATTTCGGCTTCAAAACCGATAGAATGAAAACCGGCACACCGGTACGCATAGACGGGAGAAGTGTAGACTTTTCGTTGATGGAAGAACAACCGGGAGACGAAGATTTCCACAAGTTTTCTTACTTGGATAACGTTCAGCGTGAGCTTACTCAACGCAGTTGTTGGATAACCTATACGTCGGACGCAGTGCACGATTTACTTCGTAAAGGATTGCACGATTCTCCGCTTTATAACGGACAGATCCAAAGCATCGGGCCTCGCTATTGCCCGAGTATTGAGACGAAAATAGTCACGTTTTCCGAGAAAACAAGCCACCAGCTTTTCCTTGAACCGGAAGGCGAAACCACGCACGAATACTATCTCAACGGATTCTCCTCTTCCCTACCCTTGCAAACGCAATTAGAAGCGCTGCAAGCCGTTCCGGGTTTCAGAAACGCACATATTTACCGTCCCGGATATGCTATTGAATATGACTTTTTCGATCCTCGTCAACTAAACCCCACCCTCGAAACAAAACTGGTGAAAAACCTGTTTTTTGCAGGCCAAATAAACGGAACTACAGGTTACGAAGAAGCCGGCGGACAAGGCATCATTGCAGGAATAAATGCACATATCAATTGTCACGGAGGAACTGAATTCACGCTTCGAAGAGACGAAGCGTATATCGGTGTACTTATCGACGACCTTATAACAAAAGGCGTAGATGAGCCTTATCGTATGTTCACTTCCCGAGCAGAATACCGCATCCTGCTACGCCAGGACAATGCAGACGAAAGACTCACAAAACGGGCATACGATCTTGGGCTTGCCACTTCTGGAAGAATGATTTTGCTGGAAGAAAAGCAAAAAGAAGTGCAAAAAGTCATCGACTTTGTAAGTAATTTCTCAATAAAAGCAGACCGAATAAATCCATATTTAGAAACGCTAAATACAGCTCCGCTGAAGCACGGCGTGAAACTTTTAGATCTTCTCACGCGTCCTCATATCGATCTGGGAGTAATGGCAAAAGAAATAGCTTCGTTGAAAGAGCTGTTGTCAACTATCCCAAATCGACAGCAAGAAATTATAGAATCTGCCGATATCAAAATAAAATACGAAGGCTACATCAAGCGTGAAAAGCTGATGGCTGACAAGATAAATCGACTGGAAGACATCAAAATTAAAGACAAATTCAATTACAATGGCATCCAATCGTTGTCCACCGAGGCAAGACAAAAACTAACCTCTATCAACCCTGAGACCATTGCACAGGCAAGCCGAATTCCCGGAGTTTCGCCTAATGACATATCGGTTTTATTGGTACTCCTCGGAAGATAAATTACAAATGTTTCACGTGGAACATTTCGAAATAAAACACACATTTATAATTATAAATTAAAATATGAGTATTGAAACATTAACCTCTGCAGTAAGAAACATTCCTGACTTCCCTATCAAAGGAATCCAATTCAAAGACATCACTACCCTCTTTCAATCTCCTGAGCATTTGAAAGAATTGTCTGATATTCTTTACGAGAGATACAAAGACAAAGGCATTACAAAAGTTGTGGGAATTGAGTCACGCGGGTTTTTTATGGGCCCCGAATTAGCGGTAAGGTTAAATGCAGGATTTGTGCCCATCCGTAAACCCGGAAAACTTCCTTATAAAGTTATTGAAGAAAAATACACGAAAGAATATGGGGAAGATGCCATTCAAATTCACGAAGATGCTATAGATAAAGACGACGTTGTTTTAATTCACGATGATCTGCTGGCTACCGGTGGTACTATGGTGGCAGCACATAAATTGGTGAAAAAGATGAACGCAAAGAAAATTTATATCAATTTTCTTATAGAACTGGAAGCTCTCAAAGGCCGTGCATTGTTCCCTGACGACGTAGAATTGAATACGATTCTGAAATTTGAAATATGACGCAAGAGATACGAGATACGCTAAAAATTATTCCTCAAGGGCCGGGTTGTTATCAATTTTTAGATGAAAAAGGCAAAATCATCTATGTTGGTAAAGCCAAAAACCTGAAGAAGAGAGTATCCTCGTATTTCAATAAAACTCAGGAAAACCCTAAAACACGTATTCTTGTTCGAAATATCCGTCAGATAAAATATATCGTGGTTAATACTGAAGAAGATACTTTTCTTCTCGAAAATAACCTGATTAAGGAACTGAAACCGCGATATAACGTGATGCTAAAGGACGATAAGTCCTACCCTTCCATCGTCATAAAAAACGAATATTTCCCACGCGTTTTCAAAACACGAAATATTATAAAGGACGGCTCAAAATATTTTGGCCCTTACACATCCGTTGTAGCGGTTGATGCCCTTATTGATATATTCAGAAGAATTTATCGTATAAGGACGTGCAGGCTAAATTTAACTCCGGAAAATATTGCAGCCGGAAAATTTAAAGTTTGCCTGGAATATCACATCAAAAGATGCGACGCACCTTGTGTTGGCTTTCAATCACTGGAAGATTACAATAAAAACATCTCAGAAATTACAGAAATTCTGAAGGGAAATATCTCTATCATCGAGAAACAAATTATCGATGAAATGCAACATTGCTCTGATAACCTTCGATTTGAGGAAGCACAACGGTTGAAAGAAAAGCTCTCTTTAATTCATAACTTCAAGGAAAAATCTCAGGTAATAAGCAACGTCCACTACAATTTAGATGTTTATGGTTTCGCGGAAGACGAAAACTCTGCATACATAAATTACCTGCATGTAGTGAACGGCGGCATTATTCAGGCATACACTTTTGAGTATAAGAAAAAATTAGATGAAACCCCCGAAGAACTTTTGGGTTTAGGAATTGTAGAAATGCGGCAACGATTTGGAAGCGAATCGAAAGAAATCATCGTTCCTTTTATTCCTGAGCTTCTACTTTCAGGAGTAGAATTTACAATTCCACAGCGCGGTGACAAACGAAAATTGTTGGAACTCTCAGAGAAGAACGTAAGACAGTTTAAAGTGGATAAACTGAAAAAAGCAGAAATGTTAAATCCTGAGCAACGTGCAACGCGAATTTTAAAAACAGTACAAAAAGATTTGCGGATGAAAGAAATCCCATGGCATATCGAATGTTTTGACAATTCGAATATTCAGGGTTCAAATCCGGTAGCAGCATGTGTTGTTTTTAAAAAGGCTAAACCATCGAAAAAGGATTACAGACATTTTAACATTAAGACCGTTGTAGGATCGGATGATTACGCATCAATGGCTGAAATTATTTATAGACGCTACTCTCGTGCACTTAACGAAGGCTCTCCCCTGCCCCAACTTATTGTAATTGACGGCGGTAAAGGGCAATTGCACGCTGCTGTTGATTCACTCCAGAAAATTGGTTTGTACGGAAAGGTTGCGATAATCGGAATTGCGAAGCGTTTGGAAGAAATTTATTTCCCCGAAGACTCCATTCCGCTCTATATTGATAAAAATTCCGAAACGCTAAAACTCATCCAACAGCTTCGCGACGAAGCGCATCGATTTGGAATTACGCATCATCGAAACCGTCGAAGTAAATCTCAGGTTACTTCGGAGCTCGATCAAATTAAAGGGATCGGTAAAGAAACGAAAAAGAAACTTCTCTCCCACTTCAAAAGCATTAAACGGATAAAAGAAGCAGGTGAAGAAGATATCATTTCAGTTATCGGGAAAAGCAAGGGACTGCTGATTATCGATTATTTTAAAAATGTAAAATAAAGCTATGCGTTTATTAATTCAACGGGTTTCCGAAGCTTCAGTAACAATTGACAGACAAGTGAAAAGCTCCATTAAAAAAGGACTGTTACTTTTTATAGGTATTGAAGAATCCGATACAAAAGAAGACATCGATTTTTTGTGTAAAAAGACCGTTAATTTACGTATATTTGACGACGAAAATGGGGTGATGAATAAATCAATTTTGGATACTAACGGTGACATTTTGGTTATTTCACAGTTTACGTTGCACGCCAGCACGAAAAAGGGGAACAGGCCATCATACATCAAGGCGGCAAAACCTAACATCTCCATTCCGTTGTATGTTGAATTCTGCGAAAAGCTAATCCATTCTCTTGGCAAGGGAATAAAAACAGGCGAATTTGGAGCAGATATGCAGGTACAACTTATTAACGATGGCCCGGTAACCATTTGGATTGACTCAAAAATTAAAGAATAATGACAATTCAGGAAGCTCAACAACAAGTAGATAAATGGATTAAGACATACGGCGTTCGATATTTCAGCGAACTAACAAACATGGCAATCCTTACGGAAGAAGTGGGTGAATTAGCACGTAACATGGCACGTACCTATGGTGACCAATCGTTTAAACAATCCGATTTATCAAAGAACCTATCCGATGAAATGGCGGATGTGCTGTGGGTCTTACTTTGTCTGGCTAACCAAACCGGTGTAGATTTAACAGATGCGTTAAAGAAAAATATTGAGAAAAAGACAAAAAGAGATAATACAAGACATAAAGAAAACAGTAAATTATAATCAAACAACTGTTAATATAATTCATTTAACGGTTAATAAATTTAGTTTTAAATTTCAAACAAAACAAACTCATCCTATTGATAATATGAATACTACGAGCAAATACACCGAAGTGTTAAAAAAATATCCGCTACACGTTTCGGATACTGAAATAACGGAAAAAGTAAATAAAATAATCGGAGATAAATTCAATGAAAATAACACGTCTGAAGTACACAAAAGAATTTATTCGTGCATTGATCTCACAACACTTAATACTACGGATTCCAAAGAAGATGTATGGAAATTTGTTGAGAGAGTGAATATTTTCGAAGATAATAATCCGGAAATGCAGAACGTTACTGCAATTTGTGTGTTTCCAAACTTTGCCAAAACAGTAAAGGAGGCTTTAACGGTTGACGTTAAAATCGCTTGTGTATCCGGTGGATTTCCGAG
>DCEG01000002.1:24931-25953 GCA_002316835.1 Bacteroidales bacterium UBA1035
TCACAGACCTTTACTGAAGTGAAAATCGCCGAAACAGCACTTGCAGTTGCCGATGGAGCAGATGAAATAGATGTGGTAATCAACTTGGGGTTGTTTTTAGATAAAGAATACGAAGAAATGTGTGAAGAATTAACCGAAATAAAGCACGCTTGCCACGGAGCAACTTTAAAAGTGATTCTCGAAACCGGCGCACTAAAATCAGCCGAAAATATTCATAAAGCCTCTATCCTATCGCTTTATTCAGGAGCCGATTTCTTAAAAACATCTACAGGAAAAGTATATCCTGGAGCTACTCCCGAAGCAGCTTATGTGATGTGTCACGCCATAAAATCGTATTACGACAAAACTGGAAAAAAAGTCGGTTTCAAAGTGTCGGGAGGCGTTGCAACGGTGGAAGACGCCGTGAAATATTATACTATCGTGAAAGAAATTTTAGGTGAAGACTGGTGCAGAAGTTCCCATTTCCGCATTGGAGCGAGCCGCTTGGCCGACAGCTTATTGAATGAAATAAAAGACAAATAAATCAAAATAAGTTATATAATGAAATTCAACATTTTTGCAGTAGTATTAGCACTTGTGCTTTCATCAACCGGATCGTATGCTCAGGAAAGCAGAGCGGTGTCACAGCGACGAGCGCTGCCATACTGGCAAGACGTAAACGTGGTGCAGGTTAACAAAGAATATCCGCGCACACAATTTATGACTTTCGACACAAAACCGGAGGCATTAAATACACGTTTCGAAAAGAGTAAATATTACATTTCACTTAATGGAACATGGAAATTTTACTTCGTTGACGGCTACAAACAACTTCCGAAAAACGCTACCGATTCTACTATTTCATTAACCGACTGGAAAGACATAAAAGTACCCGGAAACTGGGAAATGCAGGGATTCGGTACAGCCATTTACGTAAATCATCCTTATGAATTTGTGGAACGTGACCCTCAAACGCGCTATCCTAAAATGGAACCACCTTACCTTCCCGAAGAAAATCCGGTGGGTGTTTATCGACGTGAAAT